>NZ_JBEZBN010000023.1:0-103722 GCF_040647115.1 Streptomyces sp. NPDC044571 | reverse complement strand
CGCGGGGGCCGCGGGGCGGCGGCGCCCGCCCCGCGGTTCCCGGGGCGGCCGGCCCCGCCGCCGGCGCCCCGCCCGCCGCGGCGGTCGGGCCCCTTCGTCGTGGGGAGTCGGCCCGGATCAGGCGGCCTTGGTCTCCCAGAAGATGCGGTCGATCTCGGCGATGAGGTCGAGGGCCTTCTGGCCGGTCGCCGGGTCGTTGGACGCCTTGGCGGCCGAGAGGGCCTTCAGGGTGTCGTTGACCAGGGTGTGCAGCTGCGGGTACTTCTCGAAGTGCGGCGGCTTGAAGTAGTCGCTCCAGAGCACCGAGACGTGGTGCTTGGCCAGCTCGGCGCGCTGCTCCTTGATGGTGATGGCGCGCGCGCGGAAGTCGGCGTCCTCGTTGGCCTGGTACTTCTCCTGGACGGCCTTGACGGACTCGGCCTCGATGCGGGCCTGGGCAGGGTCGTACACGCCGCACGGAAGATCGCAGTGGGCGGAGACCTTCGCCTTGGGGGCGAAGAGGCGGGAAAGCATGGAGTGTCCTCCTCGTGATCGTCTTCTCAAGGGGGAGATTACTCGCTGGAGAACCGGATTTCGCGGGCGCCCCCAGGGGCTTAGGACAAAAGTCCAGGGGCCCGGCGGAACCGGTGAGCGAATGTACGGGAGCGTGCGGCAGCATGCGCACGGAGACGGGTGCGGGTGAGGAGGTCACGCATGGCGGAGAACGGGCGGGCGCGGGTGCGGTTCGAGGTGCTGGAGGTGGCGGGGCCGTCGATGGTGCCGACGCTGCTGCACGGGGACCGGCTGGTGGTCCGGTACGGGGCGCCGGTCCGCCCGGGTGACGTGGTGGTGCTGCGGCACCCCTTCCAACAGGACCTGCTGGTGGTCAAGCGGGCGGTGGAGCGGCGGCCGGGCGGCTGGTGGGTGCTCGGGGACAACCCGTACAACGAGACCGGCGACAGCACCGACTACGGGACGGTGCCCGACGAGCTGGTGCTCGCGACGGCCGTGCTGCGCTTCAGGCCGCGCCCGGCCGGTCAGAGCTCGCTGAGGGCGCGGCTGTCCTGGGCCGCCTCGGCGCTGCGCCCGCTGTGGGCGGACGCCTCGGCCTCCAGCCGCTTGCGGGCGCGGTAGGCGGCGACGTTGGCGCGGGTGGCGCAGCGGTCGGAGCAGTAGCGCCGGGAGCGGTTGGTGGAGGTGTCCAGGTAGGCGTTGCGGCAGGGGGCCGCCTGGCACAGGCCGAGCCGGTCGGGGCCGTGCTCGGTGAGGTGGAAGGCCAGCCCGAAGGACGCGATGGCCGCGTATCCGGCGGAGGCGTTCGAGGGGTGGTCGGCGAGGTGGATGTGCCAGTTGGGGCGGCCGTCCTCGCCGACGTGGTCGTGGCCGGAGACCTGGGGGCTGACCGGGAACTCCATGAGGAGCGAGTTCAGCAGGTCGACCGCGAGGACGTGGTCGCCGCCGTCGGCGGCCTCGAAGACGGCGCGCAGGCGGCCGCGGACGTTGCGGAAGCGGGTGACGTCGGCGTCGGTGACCCGGCGGGCGGCCTGGACCCCGGGGCCGAAGAGCGAGCGGACGGCGTCCACGGAGGTGAGGGCGTCCTTGTTGCGGGCCGGCTCCTCGGTGTTGACCAGGCGCACGGCATAGTCCGAGTAATGGGCCAGTTCCACTTGTAGTCCTTACGGCTGCGGATTAGGGTCTCGGTAACGGCTGAGACACTTTCGAGGGTATTACGGGCGGAGGGGTTCGCGATGGCAGAGACCACGACCGGCTGGCAGGCCTGGCAGGACAGCTGGGACCGGCAGCAGGAGTGGTACATGCCCGACCGCGAGGAGCGGTTCCGGGTGATGCTGGACATGGTCGAGGCGCTGGTCGGGCCCACCCCCCGGGTTCTGGATCTGGCGTGCGGTACGGGAAGTATCACGGACCGCGCCCTCAAGCGGTTCCCGAACGCCACCAGCACGGGCGTCGATCTGGACCCGGCGCTGCTGACCATCGCCCGGGGCCACTTCGCGGGAGACGACCGGGTCGCCTTCGTCACCGCCGACCTCAAGGACCCCGCCTGGGTCTCGGCGCTCCCGCACCCCTCGTATGACGCGGTCCTGACGGCCACCGCCCTGCACTGGCTGCACAGCCCCGAGCTCGCCGTGCTGTACGGGCAGATCGCGCCACTGGTGCGGGAGGGCGGGGTGTTCATGAACGCCGACCACATGCCCGATCCGGCGACCCCGCGGATCGACGCCGCCGACCGCGCCCACCGGCACGCCGCCATGGACCGGGCCCGCGCCGCGGGTGCGCTGGACTGGGCGGACTGGTGGGCGCTGGCCGCCGCCGATCCGGTGCTCGCGGAGCCGACCAGGCGCCGCTACGAGATCTACGGGGAGCACGCCGACGGCGACACCCCC
Organism: Streptomyces sp. NPDC044571; assembly: GCF_040647115.1. Lineage (NCBI taxonomy): Bacteria > Bacillati > Actinomycetota > Actinomycetes > Kitasatosporales > Streptomycetaceae > Streptomyces > Streptomyces sp. NPDC044571. The sequence continues at coordinate 101,341 of NZ_JBEZBN010000023.1, read as the reverse complement.
GACGCGGCCTGGCACGTCCGCACCCTGCGCGAGGCGGGTTTCGCGGAGGCCCGGACGGTGTGGCGCTCCCCCTCCGACGCCCTGGTCCTAGGTCTCAAGTAGGTACTTGTAGGAAAGTAAGAAATCGAAACACCGGAGGGGCGGTACGGGATCCCGTACCGCCCCTCCTCATGCCGGGCAAGCGCAGCGTCACAGCACCTTGGACAGGAACGCCTTCGTCCGGTCGTGCTGCGGGTTGCCGAGGACCTCGCGCGGGTGCCCGGACTCGACCACGACGCCGCCGTCCATGAAGACGAGGTTGTCGCCGACCTCGCGGGCGAAGCCCATCTCGTGGGTCACCACGATCATGGTCATGCCCGACTCGGCCAGGTCCCGCATGACGTCGAGGACGTCGCCGACGAGCTCCGGGTCGAGCGCCGAGGTGGGCTCGTCGAAGAGCATCAGCTTGGGCTCCATGGCGAGCGCACGGGCGATGGCCACCCGCTGCTGCTGGCCGCCGGAGAGCTGCGAGGGGTAGTTCCCGCCCTTGTCGCCCAGGCCGACGCGGTCGAGCAGCTTGACGGCGCGTGCCCGCGCCACCGACTTGCTCTCGCCCTTGACCTGGACGGGGGCCTCCATGACGTTCTCAATGGCCGTCATGTGCGGGAACAGGTTGAAGCGCTGGAAGACCATGCCGATCTCACGGCGCTGGGCCGCGACCTCGCTGTCCTTCAGCTCGTAGAGCTTGTCGCCCTTCTGGCGGTAGCCCACCAGCTGGCCGTCGACCGAGAGCCGCCCGGAGTTGATGCGCTCCAGGTGGTTGATGCACCGCAGGAAGGTGGACTTGCCGGAGCCGGACGGGCCGACCAGGCAGAAGACCTCCCGCGGGGCGACTTCGAGGTCGATGCCCCGGAGGATGTGGGCGGCGCCGTACGACTTGTGGACGCCTTCTGCCTTGACCATCGGCTGGGCGGTCATCGCGCGACCTCCGTACGGCGGAACATGTTCAGGTTGGCACGCAGGCGCTGGAACGGCGTCGGCGGCAGGTTCCGCGTGGAACCACGGGCGAAGCGGCGCTCCAGGTAGTACTGGCCGACGCTGAACACACTGGTCAGGGCCAGGTACCAGATGGATGCCACGAACAGCATCTCCATGATGGCGCCGGCGGTGTTGCCGATGTTCGACGAGGCCCGCAGGAGTTCGGTGTACTGCACCGCCGAGACCAGGGACGAGGTCTTCAGCATGTTGATGAACTCGTTGCCGGTCGGCGGGATGATCACGCGCATCGCCTGCGGCAGCACCACACGGGCCATGGTCTTCGTCTGGGGCATGCCGAGGGCGTGCGCCGCCTCGGTCTGGCCCTCGTCGACGGACTGGATGCCGGCCCGGACGATCTCCGCCATGTACGCGCCCTCGTTCAGGCCGAGGCCCAGCAGGGCCACCATGAACGGGGTCATGACGTCGACGGTCTCGTTCTTGTAGATCGGACCCAGGTTGATGTAGTGGAAGATCAGCGACAGGTTGAACCACAGCAGCAGCTGCACGTACACCGGGGTACCGCGGAAGAACCAGATGTAGAGCCAGGAGACGGCACTCGTCACCGGGTTCTTCGAGAGCCGCATCACGGCGAAGACGATGCCGAGCAGAAGGCCCAGCGCCATGGCGGCGACGCTGATGACCACGGTGTTCCAGAGGCCGCTGAGGATCGCCGGGTCGAACAGCTTGTCCCCGACCGTCCCCCAGATCACGTCGCCCTCGGAGAAGGCGAAGACGAGCCAGCCGAGCAGGGCAACGACGATCACGCCGCTGACCCAGCGCCCGTAGTGCCGGACCGGGATTGCCTTGATGGCCTCGTACGGGGTGCCCGAGGCGCCGGGTCCGGCCGGCGGGGTTGCGGCCGGACCCTTGTCGATCTTGTCAGTCACAATGACTGCCCTTCAGTGGAACTCGATGGTGCGTGGGGGTCACTGGCCGGCGTTGACCGCGGCTTCCTTCACGGCACTTTCCTTGACGTTCCACTTCTCCAGGACCTTGGCGTAGGAGCCGTCCTTGATGATGGCGTCGAGCGCCTGCTTGAGAGCGTCGCGGAGCTGGGTGTTGTCCTTGCTCACGCCGATGCCGAAGAGGCCGACGCCGGTCTGCTGTCCGGCGATCTCGAAGTCGTTGCCGCCGCCCGAGGTCTTCACCGTGTAGGCGGCGACCGGGTAGTCGTTCAGGTCGGCGACGGCGCCGCCGGCCTTGACGCGGGTCTGCGCCTCGGCGTCGGTGTCGAAGGCCTGGATGGTGAGCTTCTTGTCACCGCACTTCTCGGCCTGCTTCTTGAACTCGTCCTCGTACGTCGTGCCGCGCTGGACCGCCACGGTCTTGCCGCAGAGGTCGTCCAGGGTCTTGATGCCCTCGGGGTTGCCCTTCTTGACGACGAGCGAGAGGCCGGAGGAGAAGTAGTCGACGAAGTCGATCCCCTTGCCGATCTTCTGGCCCTTGTCGTCCAGGCCCTCCTGGCGCTGCTTGTTGTCGGTGATCGACGACATGATCGCGTCTTCGCGGCCGGTGTAGATCGAGGTGATCAGACCGTCGAAGGTGCCCGCGGTGAACTGGAACTTCACACCGAGCTGCTTGCCGAGCGCCTCGGCGATGTCGGGGTCGACGCCGACGATCTTGCCGTTCTCGACGAATTCCATCGGGGCGTACGCGGAGTCCGTACCGACCTTGATGACACCGGCGTCCTGGATCTTCTTCGGCAGGGCCGAGAAGAGCGGGGCGGAGCTGTCCTTGGACGCCCCACCGCCTGACGGGGTGGACGAGGAGCCCTTCTCCGTCTGGTCCCCACAGCCGGTGAGGATCAGGGCGCCGGCGACCGCGATCGCACCGACCGCGGCGATCCGGGACCGGGCGGCGGTCGTACGACGAGTGGTGCTAGCGGTCATGAGCTGGTTCCTCCGGGTGGCTGGGGAAAGCATCCGAGAGCGGTCGGGCACGCACCTTCGAGTGTCGCGACCTCGTGTGATTACGGCATCTTGCCATTCGGACTGACGCATTCAGGCAGTTCGTCAGGTCAAAATCGGATAACGGGTGGGCGTGGGTACCCAACAGCCCTGCGGGCAGCAGGCCGCGACGCCGCAGGAACCCCGGTGACCAGGAGCTTTTGACGGACTATTTGCGGTCCGTCTCGCCCGTTGGACAGAGCCGTTTGGACCTTTCGCCGAAAACGGGACAAGGGGCTTACAGTCGAGCAGGAATCGACTCGTCTGGGTGAGCGTTCATCCGGTACAACGGATCCTTACACCCCTCATCCGGGGCTCAGGGCGCGCGTGCGGCGCGCCCGCGCGTACGAACCTCCCCTTCGCGGAGACGGGCCAACCGTCGATGCGGAGTACGGACGCGGTGCCCGCCCACCCCTTAACCAGGAGTGGCCACCCTCAACGATTCAAAGACCTAAGGGGCCAAGAAAGTGGCAGCGGAGATCGTCAATCCTCGCAGCGACAGCGCGACGGACAACAACCCGGACGCGGTGTTCGCGCTGCACCGGGGCGGCAAGATGGCCATTCAGGCCACGGTGCCGGTCCAGAACAAGGATGACCTGTCCCTCGCGTACACGCCCGGCGTGGCGAAGGTCTGCAGCGCCATTGCGGAGCAGCCCGAGCTGGTCAACGAGTACACCTGGAAGTCCAACGTGGTCGCCGTCGTCACCGACGGCACGGCCGTGCTCGGACTCGGTGACATCGGACCCGAGGCCTCCCTCCCCGTGATGGAGGGCAAGGCCATCCTCTTCAAGCAGTTCGGCGGCGTGGACGCGGTCCCGATCGCGCTCGCCACCAAGGACACGGACGAGATCATCGAGACCGTCGTCCGTCTCGCTCCGTCCTTCGGCGGGGTGAACCTGGAGGACATCTCCGCGCCCCGCTGCTTCGAGATCGAGCGCCGGCTGCAGGAGCAGCTGGACATCCCGATCTTCCACGACGACCAGCACGGCACCGCCATCGTGACGCTGGCCGCCCTGCGCAACGCCGCGAAGCTGACCGGGCGCACGCTCGGTGACCTGCGCGCCGTGATCTCGGGCGCCGGCGCGGCGGGCATCGCCATCGCCAAGATCCTCGTGGACGCCGGCATCGGCGACGTCTGCGTCACCGACCGCAAGGGCGTCGTCTCGGCCGACCGCGAGGACCTGACGGACGTCAAGGCCGAGATCGCGGGCCTGACCAACAAGACCGGCCTCACCGGCTCCCTGGAGAGCGCCCTGGCCGGCGCGGACGTCTTCATCGGCGTCTCCGGCGGCACGGTGCCGGAGGAGGCGGTGGCCTCGATGGCGGAGAACGCCTTCGTCTTCGCCATGGCCAACCCGAACCCGGAGGTCCACCCCGACGTCGCGCACAAGTACGCGGCGGTCGTGGCCACGGGCCGCTCGGACTTCCCGAACCAGATCAACAACGTGCTCGCCTTCCCCGGCATCTTCGCGGGCGCCCTCAAGGTCCGTGCCAGCCGGATCACCGAAGGCATGAAGATCGCCGCCGCCGACGCCATCGCCGGTGTCGTCGGTGACGAGCTCGCCGCCGACTACGTGATCCCGTCGCCCTTCGACGAGCGCGTGGCCGAGGCCGTCGCCACCGCGGTCGCCGCGGCGGCGAAGGCCGACGGCGTGGCCCGCCTGGTCTGACCCGCAGCACACGCACCAGAAGGCCCGGCCGGATCACTCCGGCCGGGCCTCTGCTTTTCGTTCGCGCCCCTCGCACGGCTCGGCCCTGGCGGGCCTCTCCGGCTTCGGTCCGCTGCGTCGGACTCCGTCCGACGGCGCGGCCACGCCGCCGACGCACCCTCCTGGCCCCCGAACCGGGAGGGGTCGCCGCGCCGCGGACTTTCCGTGCAGGGCGCGCCGCAAGGCGCCCCGGGTGCACGGAAGGAGCGCGCGGTCCACGGTGACAGGCTCATGATCAGCCGGCCGCGCGGCTTGAATATTACCCCTCTCCGAAGCCCGATCCGCGCATTCCGCTTTCCCCCGGCAACAACACAAGACTGCACGTACAGACGGTAGTTGGCGGGGCGACAGACAGTTCCGTTCAGACTCCCGGAGGACCATTCAGGACGCCGGAACACCCCTGTCCGGTTCCCGTCCCTGCCGCCCTGCGCGTACGCGCGGTGCAGGGCCCGCGCCGGACCCGTGCGACGAACGCCTCACCGGCAGCACGCCGACGGGCCTGGCCCCCGCCCCTACCGAGCGGTAGCCTCTGGCGGCATGTTCGCTGCCTACGCCGCCCGAATCGACCGTGACCAGCCGCTGAGCGGCCTTGAGCTGGGCGAGCGCCCGGCCCCCGAGGCCCGCCCCGGCTGGGTGACCGTGAACGTCAAGGCCGCCTCGCTCAACCACCACGACCTGTGGTCGCTGCGCGGGGTGGGCCTCGGCGAGGACAAACTGCCCATGATCCTCGGCTGCGACGCCGCAGGCATCGACGAGGACGGCAACGAGGTCGTCCTGCACTCCGTGATCGGGCAGAGCGGCCACGGGGTGGGCCCGGACGAGCCGCGCTCCATCCTGACCGAGCGCTACCAGGGGACCTTCGCCGAGCAGGTCACCGTCCCCGCCTGGAACGTCCTGCGCAAGCCCGCCGAGCTGTCCTTCGAGGAGGCCGCCTGCCTGCCGACGGCCTGGCTGACGGCGTACCGGATGCTCTTCACGAACGCGGGCGTGCGCCCCGGCGACTCGGTGCTCGTCCAGGGCGCGGGCGGCGGCGTCGCCACCGCCGCGATCGCCCTCGGCAAGGCGGCGGGCCTGCGGGTCTTCGCCACGAGCCGGGACGAGGCCAAGCGCAAGCGGGCCGTCGAGCTGGGCGCCCTGGAGGCGTACGAGCCGGGCGCGCGGCTGCCGCAGCGGGTGGACGCGGTGATCGAGACGGTCGGCGCGGCCACCTGGTCGCACTCCGTCAAGTCCCTGCGGCCGGGCGGCACCCTGGTCATCTCGGGCGCCACCAGCGGGGACCGCCCGGCGCACGCCGAACTGACCCGGATCTTCTTCCTGGAGCTGAAGGTCGTCGGCTCGACGATGGGGTCCAAGGACGAGCTGGAGGACCTGCTGTCCTTCTGCGCCACGACCGGAGTCCGGCCGGTGATCGACGAGGTGCTCCCGCTCGACCGGGCGCGGGAGGGCTTCGAGAAGCTGGCAGCCGGGGACCTCTTCGGCAAGATCGTCCTGAAGCCGTGACCCGCGAGGGCCCCGCGTACCCGTGCGGGTACGCGGGCCCTCGTGCGGGGCCGGCCCGGGGCGGGCTCAGCGGGCGGAGCGCAGGGTGTCCGCGAGGTGGGCTGCCGCCGCCGCCAGGTGGCTGCGCACCTGCGCCAGTTGGGCGGCGGTGATGCCGTGGTCGCGGGCCGCATCGCGCACGTCGTCGCGGAAGCGGTCCAGCAGCCGGTCCAGGTCGCGGGCGGCGTCGCCGCTCGGGGTGAGGTCCTCGGCCCAGCCCGTACCGGCCTCGGCGTCGGCCTTCGGGGCGGCCTCCGCTCCGGCGGGCGCGGCCGCGGGGGCCGGCGGGGTGGCGCCGGCCAGCCAGCTGCCGGCCAGGTTGCCCAGGACCCCGCCCGACTTGGCGAACTGCTCCTGTAGCTGCCCCGCCATCCGTATGACCTCCTCGCGGGCCCGTTCCTGTGCCTCCTTGGCCTGGCGGCGGGCCTGCTGGGCCTCCTCGCGGGCCCGGCGGCTCTCGTCCTTCGCCCGGCGGGCCTGCTCCTTCCACTCCTGCTTGGCCCGGCGCAGCTCCTCCTTGGCCGCGGCCCAGGAGGCGTCCTCGACCGGGGTGGCGGTCGCGGTGGCGGCGGCCCGGATCTCCCGCCGCAGAGCACCCGCGGCGCCCCGTACGTCGTCGCGGATCTCGGCGGCCAGCTCCGAGACGGAGTCGCGGATCTCCAGTTCCAGGGCGGCCAGTTCCCCGCCCCGGTCGGCCAGTTCGGCGCGGCCGGCGTCGGTGATGGAGTACACCTTGCGGCCGCCTTCGGTGGCGTGCGTGACCAGCCCCTCGGCCTCCAGCTTGGCCAGTCGCGGGTAGACGGTGCCCGCCGAGGGCGCGTACAGGCCCTGGAAGCGCTCCTCCAGCAGGCGGATCACCTCGTACCCGTGGCGCGGGGCCTCGTCCAGCAGCTTGAGCAGGTAGAGGCGCAGGCGTCCGTGGGCGAAGACGGGCGGCATGTCAGAGCACCTTCTTGTCGAGCACGAGGGGCGCGGCCGGGGCATCGGCGGCAGGGCGGCGCAGCAGGGCGATGGCGCCCGAGACGGTGGTGGCGCGCAGGGTCCCGGTGCCGGAGCCCAGGGTGCCGGTGATCCGCTTGGTGCCCAGCTGGCCGGAGACCCGCAGGTCCTCGAAGGCGTTGGAGATCCCGCCGGTGGCGGTGTTGGCCTCCACCCGTGCGTCCGCCGGGTGCGGAAGCCGGATGGCGACCTGCCCGGACACGGAGCTGAGGGTCATGTCCACGGGGCGGGGGGCCGCCGGATCGGCATCGAGGTCGATGAGCATGTCCCCGCTGACCGAGTCGGCCCGTACGCTCACGCCCGAGCCGTCGACCACCGTCAGGCCGCCGGAGACCGAGTGGAACGCGAGCTCGCCGGTGACGGACTGGGCTTCGACGCTGCCGGAGACGGTGTGCGCCTTGACGCTGCCGGACAACCCGACCAGCGTGGCATCCCCGGAGACCCCGTTGAGCTCGGTGCCGCCCGCGATGCCGGAGACCACCGCGGCGGCACTGACGGTGGCGAGCTGCACGCGGGTGGCGGCGGGGACGGTGAGCGTGACGGTGACGCTGCGCTCCCACGCCTTGCGGCCGGAGCCCGAACCGGTCCAGGCCTTCCACGGCTTGCCCTCGAACCACTTCTTGAAGCCCTGCGACCCGTTCCAGGGCAGGTCCTCGTAGGAGACGGTGAGGGCGCCGGCTTCCTGCACCACGTAGAGGGGCGGCCCGTCGACCTCGGCCACCTCCAACCGGGCCGGGCCCTCGTCGGCGACGACGTTGACCGTGCCGGCGACGACCCGGACGCGGACTTCGGTCACCGGCTCGTCGAAGGTGAGCTTCTGCGGTGCGGCGACGGACCACGTCTTCTGCTCTGCCATGGGGCCCTCCTGGGCGTACGGACTCGCGCAACATATCGCGTCTCTCGAAGAACACGATATATCGCGGATGGTCGAAGTCAAGAGCCGCAGCGGTTGCGCGGAGGCTCGGAACTGCGTTGCAACGAGCCGTGATGATCACTACAGTCGGGCGGGTGACTGCCGGGTCGGCCTTGAGCCATGCACGAGTGGGATTCCCGGCCTCGGCGTGAGCACGGGGCGGGCCAGAGCCCCGCCGCCCTTCCGCGTCCTCTTTGCCCCGGCGCCCTTGCGCGGCGCCGTCCCAGCGCATCCGAGACACGGAGACACACACCACTCATGCACGACGCACAGCACCACCCGCAGCCGCCCGTCCGCCTGGACCACACCGCCGTCTACGCCAGTGACCGGCGGCTGTCGGCCGAGTTCCTGGCCGTGGTCCTGGGGTTGGAGGTGGGCGCGCCGTTCGGGCCGTTCCTGCCCGTCGACCTCGGCAACGGGGTGACCCTCGACTACTACGAGAAGCGCGACGAGCCCATCCAGTCGCAGCACTACGCCTTCCTCGTCGCCGAGGAGCGGTTCGACGGGGTGATCGCCCGCCTGGAAGCGGTCGGGGTCACCTACTACGCCGACCCCGGCCACACCGAGCCCGGCCGCATCAACAGGCTGTTCGGCGGCCGCGGCGCCTACTTCGCCGACCCGGACGGCCACAACCTGGAGGTCATGACCCGGCCCTACGCCCGCCCCTAGCCCTCCGCCCCGGGCGCGGTTACGCCGCCAGCAGCGGACTCGCATGGTGGTGCAGCCACGCCCGGTACGGCGGGGTGCGCAGGGCGGCCTCGCGGTAGGCCGCCCGCAGGTCCTCGTACACCTCGGCATGCGCGCCGGGCCGCGTCGCGAGCAGCAGCCGGACCGCCAGCGGGTCGCCCGAGAGCGGCCGGATCGCCATGCCCTCCCGCGGCCCCGAGGTCGGCTGGCAGGGGGCGACCGCCTCACCGGAGACGATCAGGGAGGCCGCGGTGTGGTAATCGGCGTGCAGCACCGGCGGATCCAGCCCGGCCCGGGCGAACACCCGCCGCAGCCCGTCCCATTCCCCGTCCACGGACGGGTCCACGGTCCACCGGTCGGCCGCGAGGTCCCCCAACTCCACCACGGGCCGCCGCGCCGCCGGATGGTCCAGGGCCATCGACACGAACTGCGGCTCCCGCTCCATCAGGACCCGCAGCTCCAGCCCGGCCGGCACCCGCAGCGGGCTGCCCTCGACCTCGTGCACGAACGCCACGTCGAGCTGTCCCGAAGCCACCATCCGCAGCAGGGCGTTCGGGGAGACGTCCACCACCAGTGAGGTCTCCGTGTCCGGATGCCGCCGGTGCAGTCTGCGCAGCCATCCGGGCAGAGCGCGGCTGGCCGTCGAGCCGATGCGCAGGCGCGGCCCGCGGGCCAGTGCCCTGGCCTCGGCGACGAGGGCGGTCATCTCGTCGAGCAGCGGCCGGGCCCGCCCGAGTACGGTGCGGCCGAACGGGGTGGGGCGACAGCCGGTGCGCTCGCGCAGGAACAGCTCGCCGTCCAAGGCGCGTTCGATCCGCTGGAGCTGGGTCGTCAGGGAGGGCTGGCTCACGCCGAGCTGCCGCGCCGCCTTGTGCAGGCTGCCGGCGTCGGCGATGGCGCACAGGGCGCGCAAGTGCCTGACCTCAAGCTCCATGCCCAGAGGGTAGGGCGGCCCCCGCCGACCGCACCAGCCACTGACACCCCATCGAATCACGCCAATTTCACGGAAGTTGCCGCCTGAAATCCTGCCGATAGTCCGGCGCTATCGGTGGCTGACATCATCCGCCGACCGCTCCTGCTCCCCCAGACTCCGGTACCGGAACGACCCACCCCCCACACCGGATGAGTAGGAGCCCCCCACATGCGCCCCTCCGGCATGCCCCGCACCTCCCGCAAGGCCATGCTCGCCACCGCCATCGGCCTCGGGCTCGCCGCCGCCCTCGGCGGTGTCGTGCCCACCGCGAGCGCCGCCGCCCCCACCGGCAGCCCCGCGACGTACGCCGCCTACGAGCGCTCCCAGGAGAACCAGGAAGCGAACCGCGCCTTCTTCGAGGCCGTGCAGCGCTCGGTCGCCGAGCAGCGCGCCGCGAACCCGGGGCTCCTGGCGGTGACCGTCACGTACAACACCCGCAACGCGCCCAGCTTCCGCAGCCAGATATCGCGCTCCACCCAGATATGGAACAGCTCGGTGTCCAACGTGAAGCTGCAGGAGGTCTCCTCCGGCGGGAACTTCGCGTACTACGAGGGCAGTGACTCGCGCGGTTCGTACGCGAGCACCGACGGGCACGGCCGCGGCTACATCTTCCTCGACTACCAGCAGAACCAGCAGTACAACTCCACCCGGGTGACCGCGCACGAGACCGGCCACGTGCTCGGCCTGCCCGATCACTACTCGGGCCCGTGCTCCGAGCTGATGTCGGGCGGCGGTCCGGGCACCTCCTGCCAGAACGCCTACCCGAACAGCACCGAGCGGGCGCGCGTGAACCAGCTGTGGGCGAACGGCCTCGCCGCCTCCGGCCTGGGCACGAAGAGCTAACCGGCCACCAGGGGAACGTACCGCGGGCAGTCCGGGTTCCGGCAGGGACCCGGCGCCCACTCCGGGACGAAGATCCCGAGCGATTTGCGCCGCCGGACGACGGTCTCGACGGGGCGCCCGCAGCCCGGGCACGTGTGTTCCACGTGCCCGGCCTGCGGGGCGACCGCCTCGTGCTCGTGCTCGTGCTGCTGCTCACCGGCCATACCTCCACGGTAGGCCGGTTTTCCGTCTCCGGCGGGTCAGCGCTTGACGGTGTACGAGGTGATGACCTGGCCTCCGCCGAGGGCCACGCAGCCGGTCAGTTCCAGCGGGCGCACGCCGAAGCCGGCCCGGGACATCGGCATGCCGGTGCCCACCACGACCGGGTACGTCTTGACGATGTACTCGTCGATCTCGTCGACCAGCTGGGCCGCGAGGTCCGCGCCGCCGCACAGCCAGATGTCGAGCCCGTCCTGTGCCTTGAGCTCGCGGACCCGGGCCGCGACGTCCCCGCTGATCAGCTGTACCTCGGGGTCGGGGGCCTCCGTGAGGGAGCGCGAGACGACGTACTGCTCGCGCATGTGCCCGTACGGGCTGGCCATGCCCGCCTTGAGGCCCGGCTCGTAGGTACCCCGCCCCATGAGCACCGTGTCGAACCGCTTCGGCGCGACGCCCTCGATCCCGAGCTGCTTGCGGCCCTGGCCGGAAACCGTCTCGGGATATTCGGCCTTCAGGTGGTCGATGAACTCGGGGTCGAGGAACGCGTAGATGAAGTCCGCGTCGCCGTTCGGGGCTCCGATGAACCCGTCGACCGTCGTGGCGATGAAGTACGTGAGCTTGCGCAAGCGATTCTCTTCCGTTCGACGGCGCCCCGGCTCCCGGGTCACGTCACATAAAGTACTTCACTTGTAGTGGTTAGGCAACGGTGGACGAGGGCCACCCGGCCGCCCGGCGACGAGTGCTCCCCCTACCCCCGCGGCTTGCGCCACATCGGCCACATCTGCGGGCCGTCCGGCAGTTGCACCGCCGTCCCCGTGAACTCCCAGCCGAGCCGCTCGTACAGCCCCCGGCTCCGCTCGCTGCTCGCCTCCAGGTACGCCGGCACGCCGTCCCGGTCGCAGCGCTCCAGCACCGGCCTGATCAGCTCGGTCCCCAGCCCCTGGCCCTGCCGGTCCGGGGCCACCGCGATCATCAGCAGGTACTCGTGCTCCTCGGCCGTCGGGTGCACGGCGCCCGTCAGCCGTCCGACCAGCTCGCACCGCTCGTTGCCGGGGTCGGCCACCGCCCGCATCCGGGCCGGGACCTCGTCCTCGCCTTCCGGCTCGCCGGCCGGGATCCGCAGCCAGAGGGCGGCCGCCGAGCCGTCGGCCGCGTAGTCGATCCGGCCCTCCTCCAGCGCCACGTCCACGAACACGCCCAGGAATGCGCCGTGCACGGCGGCCCGGTGCTCCGGGTCGGGGAAGACCCAGCTGCTCACGGGGTCGGTGCGGAAGGCCTCGTCGAGCAGCCGCGCCACCGCGTCGCGGTCCGATTGCTGCGCCTGACGTATCTCCAGTCCCACTGGCCACACCCTTCGCTCACGCGTCAACGACCGCGAGTGATCCTAGAGTTGGCCCGCACCAGCGGAAAGCCCTGTTCCGGCACCATGCGGTGCCGGAACAGGGCTTGCGTCCCGCGCTTCCCCTCCTCCTGCCGCCGCGCTCCCTCCCACGGCCTCACCTGGTGCGCCGTGTGACGTACTCCGCCAGCGCGAGCAGCCCGCCCGCCGCCGCGAGGTCCGGCACGGCCCGCGACAGCTGCTGCACCGCCCGGCCCATCCGGTCCGCGGCATGGGCCTGCGCCCAGTCGCGGCCGCCCGCCCGGTCCACCGCATCGGCAGCCTTGCGCACGTCGCCCCCGGTCATGGGACCCGCGTACAGGGCGGCCAGTTCCTCGCCCGCCGCGGTGCCGGAGGTGAGGGCGGCCACCACCGGCAGGGACTTCTTCCGGGCGAGCAGATCGACCCCGGCGGGCTTGCCGGTATGCCCGGGATCCCCCCAGATGCCGATCAGGTCGTCGATCAGCTGGAAGGCCAGACCCGCCTCGCGCCCGAAGGCGTCCATCGCGTCGGCCTCGTCCGGCCCGGCGCCCGCGTACAGGGCGCCGAGTGCGCACGCGCAGCCCAGCAGGGCGCCGGTCTTGGCCATGGCCATGCTCAGGCACTCGTCGAGCGAGACGTACGGCCGCTGCTCGAAGGCGCAGTCCGCCTGCTGTCCCGCGCACAGCTCGATGACGCAGGTGGCGAGCCGCGAGGAGGCCGCCGCCGAGGCGGGATGCGGATCCTGGGCCAGCAGCCGCAGCGCGAGCGCCATCATCGCGTCGCCGGTGATGACCGCGTCCGGTGTCCCGAAGACGGTCCAGGCCGTGGCGCGGCCCCGGCGCCGCACGTCCTGGTCGACGATGTCGTCGTGCAGCAGCGTGAAGTTGTGCGCCAGTTCCACGGCCACCGCCGCCCGCACCGCGCCCTCCGCGGGGGCCGTGTGCGGGCCTTGCAGGGCCTGGGCCGCGGCGAGCACCAGGGCGGGCCGGATGGCCTTGCCCGCGTGGCCGGCCGCCGGGGTGCCGTCCTCCTGCTCCCAGCCGAAGTGGTACATCGCCACGCGCCGCATCGCACCGGGCAGCCCCTCGACCGTCCGGCGCAATTCCGGGTTGACCGTTTCTCTTGCCCGCTCCAGCAGGGCCGCGGCTTCCTGCCCCTCACCGGTGGTGATCATTTCAGCGCCAGCGGGCGATCTCGACGTTCTCCAGGACGCCGAGGGCGTCCGGCACCAGCACCGCGGCGGAGAAGTAGGCGGTGACCAGGTACGAGATGATCGCCTGCTCGCTGATGCCCATGAAGCGCACCGACATGCTCGGCTCGATCTCGTCGGGGATGCCCGGCTGGTGGAGGCCGATGACGCCCGACTCCTCCTCGCCGGTGCGCATGCAGAGGATGGACGTCGTACGCGCGTCACTGATCGGGATCTTGTCGCACGGGAAGATCGGCACGCCCCGCCAGGACGCCAGCCGGTGTCCGCCGACGTCGACCGCCTCCGGATACAGCCCGCGCTTGTTGCACTCGCGGCCGAAGGCGGCGATGGCCTTGGGGTGGGCGAGGAAGAGCTTGGAACCGCGCCGCATGCTCAGCAGCTGATCCATGTCGTCGGGGCTGGGCACGCCGTCGTGGGGCTGGATGCGCTGGTCGTAGTCGGCGTTGTGGAGCAGGCCGAACTCGCGGTTGTTGACCATCTCGTGCTCTTGGCGCTCACGCAGCGCCTCGACCGTGAGCCGCAGCTGCTGCTCGGTCTGGTTCATCGGATGGTTGTACAGGTCGGCGACGCGGGTGTGCACGCGCAGGACCGTTTGTGCAAGGGAGAGTTCGTACTCGCGCGGCCTGGCCTCGTAGTCGACGAAGGTGCCGGGGAGGACTGCCTCGCCCTGATGGCCGGCGGAGAGGTCGATCGCGGCCTCGCCGTACGCGTTGGTGCGCTGGGCAGGCAGCGAGCGCGCGCCCTCCACGTGCGCGCGCAGCGAGTCGACGCGGTCGGCGAGCAGCCGGAAGTCCTGGCGGGTCAGGACGAGCGCGGTGCCGGAGGTGACGGAGCGGGCGGTGTACTCCCAGATCGCCTCCTCGTCGACGAGGGAGTCCTCGCCGAAGTAGGCGCCGTCGGCGACCGTCCGCAGGACGGCGTCCTCGCCGTACGGGCCGGGCCCGATCTGCTCGATCCGGCCGTGGGCGAGCAGGAACACGCGGTCGGAGGAGCTGCCGAAGGAGGTCAGCTCCTGGCCGGCCTCGAAGTCGACCTGACGGCAGCGCTGGGCGAGCTCGGTGAGCACGTCCAGGTCCTCGTACGTGCGCAGCAGGGGGAGCTCGCCGAGCTCGGCCGGGATGACCTGGACCTGCGTCCCGGTCTTGATGAACTCCACACGTCCGTCACCGACCGTGTAGCTCAGGCGCCGGTTCACCCGGTACGTGCCGCCCTGGACGGACACCCACGGGAGCGCCTTCAGGAGCCACCGCGAGGTGATCTCCTGCATCTGCGGCGCGGACTTGGTCGTGGTCGCCAAGTTCCGCGCGGCCGAGGTGCCAAGACTCCGCTGGGGGGCCTGGGCCTCGGTTTCGGAACCCGCCTGGACCGACATGTGTTTCCCCTTCGATCACTCCATGGATCTGCGGGAGCAGCTTTTCAGCACGGAGCGTGGTGGGACCATTACACAAAAGTGTGGGACTACCCCGCCCGCGGAGTGGGCACCCTTCCCGCCCGTAAGGGACCCCTCGCCGCTGCGGCAGGACGCTGCCCGGTTGTCCGGATTCGCTCGCTCACCGTACGAAGGCACTAGCCCGGAAGGGTGGCCTCCACTACACCGGTCTGTAACGAGGCGGCCACGTGACGTGACCGCCGTGCACCGGAGAGGAGGCGGCCGTGTCCGCACCCATGTCCGCGAGCCGGTTCATCAACGCCCTGCGCAACGAGGGTCTGACCGTCGTCGAGGTCGGCGCCTGGCGCACCCACAACCGCAACCACAAAGGCCCCTGGGGCCCGGTGCACGGGGTGATGGTCCACCACACCGTCACCCACGGCACGGCCTACACCGTGCAGCTCTGCCGCGACGGCGACGAGGCCCTGCCCGGCCCGCTCTGCCACGGCGTGATCACCAAGGACGGCCGGGTCCACCTGGTCGGCTACGGCCGCGCCAACCACGCGGGCGCGGGCGACTCCGACGTCCTGGCGGCGGTGATCGCGGAAAGGCGGCTCCCCCCGGACCACCACGCGAACACCGACGGCAACCGCCACTTCTACGGCTTCGAATGCGAGAACCTGGGCGACGGCGAGGACCCCTGGCCGGAGGTCCAGCTCGACGCCATGGCCCGCGCGGCGGCGGCCCTCTGCCGGGTCCACACCTGGACGGAACGCTCGGTGATCGGCCACCTCGAATGGCAGCCGGGCAAGATCGACCCGAAGGGCTTCACGATGGACTCCTTCCGCGCCCGCGTGGCGAACCGCCTCAAATGACCAGAAGTCGCGCCACCCGCCCGCGCCCCCTCCCGCGACAATGGACGAGTGAACCGCCCCGCGTACCTTGACGTGCTCCTGCAGCCCCGGCCGCCCTCCGCCCTGGAGGAGCTCCGCGACGAGCGGTTCGAGCGGCACGGGGTGTGCTTGGTGCTGAAGCGGGACGACCTCGTCCACCCGGAGCTGCCCGGCAACAAGTGGCGCAAGCTCGCGCCGAATCTGCGGGCTGCCGTCGCCGGGGGGTTTCCGGCGCTGGTGACCTTCGGCGGGGCGTACTCCAACCATCTGCGGGCCACCGCCGCGGCCGGGCGGCTGCTGGGGCTGGCCACCGTCGGCATCGTCCGCGGCGACGAGCTGGCCGGCCGGCCGCTCAACGACTCCCTCGGCCGGTGCGCGGCGGACGGGATGCGGCTGCACTTCGTCTCCCGTGCGGAGTACCGGCGCAAGTCCGACCCCGAGGTGCTGGCCCGGCTGCTGTCCGCGGCCGGCGCCGACGCCGCGTACCCGGTCCCGGAAGGCGGCAGCAACGCCCTCGCCCTGCACGGCTGTGCGGAGTTGGGGCGCGAGCTGCACGGCGCGGGCGAGGTGGTGGCGGTGGCCTGCGGTACGGGCGGCACCCTGGCAGGCCTGGCGGCCGGCCTCGCCCCCGGCCAGCGGGCCCTCGGCGTGCCGGTGCTGGCCGGGGGCTTCCTCGCGGAGGAGATACGTTCCCTCCAGCGGGCGGCCTTCGGCGGCCCGGCCGGGGAATGGAGCCTGGCGGAGGGCTTCCACCACGGCGGCTACGCCCGTGTCCCCGCCGAGCTGGAGGCCTTCGCCGCCGACTTCGAGGCGCGGCACGGCATCCCGGTCGAGCGGATCTACGTGGCCAAACTGCTCTGGGCCCTGGCCGCCCTCACCGCGTCCGGCGCCTTCCCCCGCGGCACCACCCTGACGGCCGTCATCACCGGCCGCCCCCAGGCCCGGGATCAGGCCCCTTCCTCGCGGTAGGCCGCCGCCTCCTCCAGGTCCAGGCGGCGGAGCAGGCCCCGCAGCATCTCGTCGTCGATCCGGCGCCGGTCGCGCAGGGACACGAACACCTCCCGCTCCGCCGCGATCATCTCGCGGGCGAGGCGCCGGTAGACGTCGTCGGCGGATTCGCCGGTGACCGGGTTGGTCTCGCCCAGCCGCTCCCACACCGCGTTGCGCCGCCGCTCCATCACCGTGCGGAGCCGCTCCGCCAGCGGCGGCGGCAGTGCGTTCTCCGGCTCGGCCAGCATCTCCGCGAGCCGCTCCTCCGCCGCCCGCGAGGCCTCGTTCTGCGCCTGGGCCTCCGCCAGGGTCTGCTGCTGCCGGTCCCGCTGGGGCAGCCGCAGCAGCCGGATCAGGGGCGGCAGCGTCAGCCCCTGCACCACGAGCGTGCCGATCACCGCCGTGAAGGTGAGGAAGAGGATCAGGTTCCGGTGCGGGACGCTCATCGGCACCGAGAAGGCGATCGCCAGCGAGACCACCCCGCGCATCCCGGCCCAGCCCACCACCACCGGCGCCTTCCAGGTGGTGTCCGGCTCCCGCTCCCGGATCCGCTGCGACACCCACCGCGGTACGAAGGTGGCCGGGAACACCCAGAGGAACCGCGCGACCACCACCGCCAGGAACACCGCGAGCGCGTACCAGGCCGCGTGCAGCCCCTCGTACTCCTCCAGCCCCCGCAGCACCACCGGCAGCTGGAGCCCGATCAGCGCGAAGACCACCGACTCCAGGATGAAGGCGACCATCTTCCACACCGCCTCCTCCTGGAGCCGGGTGGCGAAGTCGACCTGCCAGTTGCGGTGCCCGAGGTAGAGCGCCACCACGACCACCGCGAGCACGCCCGAGGCGTGCACCCGCTCGGCCGCCGCGTACGCCACGAAGGGGATCAGCAGCGACAGGGTGTTCTGCAGCAGCGGCTCCCGCAGCCGCTTGCGCAGGTGGTGGATCGGCACCATCAGCACCAGGCCCACCCCGATCCCGCCCACCGAGGCGAGCAGGAACTCCGCGATGCCGCCCGCCCAGCCCACGCCGGTGCCCACGGCCGCGGCCAGCGCCACCTTGTACGCGGTGATGGCGGTGGCGTCGTTGACCAGGGACTCGCCCTGCAGGATGGTCGTGATCCGGTTCGGCAGCCCGAGCCTGCGCGCGATCGCGGTCGCGGCCACCGCGTCGGGCGGCGCGATCACCGCGCCCAGCACCAGCGCCACGGGCAGCGACAGTCCGGGCACCACCAGGTACGCCGCACAGCCCACGGCGAGCGTCGCGAAGAGCACGTAACCCACCGACAGCAGCGCGACCGGCCGTACGTTGGCCCGCAGGTCCAGGTACGAGCTGTCGACGGCGGCCGTGTGGAGCAGCGGCGGGAGCAGCAGCGGCAGCACGATGTGCGGATCGAGGCCGTACGGGGGCAGCCCCGGGATGTACGAGGCGATCAGCCCGACCGCGACCAGCAGCAGCGGCGCCGGCACCGGCGTACGGCGAGCGGCCCCCGCGACGACCGCGCTGCCCGCCACCAGCGCCACCAGCGGCAATACCTCCATCGAAGATCCATTCTCCTCAGTATTGGTCGTCCTCGGGCGCCCGCACCTCAGTACGCTGGCCATCATGAGCGAGTGCACGCATGTTCCCGAACTGCCGCGCCCCGAGCCTGTCCCGGCTGCCCAGACCTGCCCGGAATGTCTGGTGCTCGGCAGTCACCCGGTCCAGCTGCGGATGTGCCTCGGGTGCGGGTACGTCGCCTGCTGCGACTCCTCCCCCCACCGGCACGCCACGGCGCACTACCAGGCCACCGGCCATCCGGTGATGCGCAGCTTCGAACCGGGCGAGACCTGGCGGTGGTGTTTTGTCGACGGTTCGATCGTCTGAGGCGGGGTAGTTCAACCCTCCGCCGGTTCCCCCGATTTGGACCCGCAGACCCCTAGCCACTGTGCGTACCCATGGGCATACCATCAGTCACTGGCCGTAGGCGAGGGTGTCCGCAGCGGGCGTCATGAGGGGTGCCGCGACACGATCGCCCGGATCGCGGTAGCGTCACCGGCGAACAGAGCTCGTACCACCTTGGAGGTGAGGGTGTCCCAGATCGCAGGCGAGCCCGGGACCCAGGACTTCGTGGAAGTCCGGCTGCCCGCTGCGGGTGCCTACCTGTCAGTGCTGCGCACGGCCACGGCCGGTCTCGCGGCACGGTTGGACTTCACCCTCGACGAGATCGAGGACCTCCGCATCGCGGTGGACGAAGCCTGCGCGATCCTGCTCCAGCAGGCCGTGCCCGGCTCCGTCCTCAGCTGCGTGTTCCGGTTGGTCGACGATTCGCTGGAGGTGACCGTCTCGGCGCCGACCACCGACGGGCGTGCGCCGGAGCGCGACACGTTCGCCTGGACCGTCCTGTCCGCACTGGCCGGGAAGGTCGAGTCGACGGTCGAGGAGGACCGTACGGTGAGCATCAGCCTCTACAAGCAGCGCGGCGCGGGTCCAGGCCCGGCGTGAGCGGCGGGGAGGTCCCGGTGCGGGGCGGGGATCGGCCCCGGGTACGGCACGAGGTCGACGGCGGCATCCCGGAGCAGCAGCACGCCCGGCCGCACCCGGCTGACGCGGATGCGGAAGACGGCTTTTTGGACTCGGCGGAGCGACGGGCGGGCCCTATGAGCGAGAACCAGCACGAAGAACCACTGGCGGCGCAGCCACCCGGGGCCGCTGCCGCAGCCCCGGAGCAGCACGCGGGGCCGGTGACGGACGCGCCGACGGACACGGATCCGGACACCGATCAGGCGCCGGTCCTCCCGGTGCCCGCTTCGGTGCTGCCGGATCCACGGGACCGCAGCGGGGCGCGGGCCCTGTTCGTCGAGCTGCGGGCGCTGCCCGACGGCTCGCCGGAGAAGGCCGAGCTGCGCAACCGGCTCGTGCGGATGCACCTGCCGCTGGTCGAGCACCTGGCCCGGCGGTTCCGCAACCGCGGCGAGCCGCTGGACGACCTGACGCAGGTAGCCACGATCGGCCTCATCAAGTCGGTGGACCGGTTCGACCCGGACCGCGGGGTCGAGTTCTCCACGTACGCGACCCCGACGGTGGTCGGCGAGATCAAGCGCCACTTCCGGGACAAGGGGTGGGCGGTACGCGTACCGCGGCGGCTGCAGGAGCTGCGGCTCTCGCTGACGACGGCCACGGCCGAGCTGTCCCAGCAGCACGGCCGCTCCCCCACGGTCCACGAGCTGGCCGAGCGGCTCGGGATCTCCGAGGAGGAGGTGCTGGAGGGGCTGGAATCGGCCAATGCCTACAGCACGCTCTCGCTGGACGTCCCGGACACGGACGACGAGTCGCCGGCGGTCGCGGACACCCTGGGCGCGGAGGACGAGGCGCTGGAAGGCGTCGAGTACCGCGAGTCGCTCAAGCCGCTGCTGGAGGGGCTGCCGCCGCGGGAGAAGCGGATCCTGCTGCTGCGCTTCTTCGGCAACATGACCCAGTCGCAGATCGCGCAGGAGGTCGGCATCTCCCAGATGCACGTCTCGCGCCTGCTGGCTCGCACCCTGGCGCAGCTCCGCGAGAAGCTGCTGGTCGAGGAGTAGGACAGGTGCGTACGGGGCTACCGGTACGCACCTGGAGGGGTCATCGGGTCTGCTCGCCGGGCCCGATGCCCAGGGCCTCGGTGGCCGTCGGGTTCACCAGCAGCGCCACCACCGCCACGGCGGACAGGGCCAGCGCGACGGCGGCGGCGATCATCGCCCCGCCGGTGGTGTACAGGGTCCACGCCACCGGCAGCGCCATCAGCTGGGTGATCAGCGCGGGGCCCCGGCTCCAGCGGCGGGCCAGGCGCAGCCCGCGGGCCGCGAGCAGGGGCAGCGCGGCGAGCACGAGCACCGTGATCCCGCCGGTCTCGGCCTGCTGCGGGGAGTCGGGGTCGCCGGCGATGCCCACGAACAACAGGTAGGCGCCGAGGCCGGCCAGCGCGAGGCCCTCCAGGGCGGTGAGCGCGGCGGCGGCGGTCAGTCGGCGGGGCAGCGGGGCGCTCGTCCGGGCCGGGGCGGGGGTGGGCTTGGTACTCACCCCAGCAGGGTAGCCGCGTGCCCCCGGGTCCGGACGGGACGGGCAGTATGGGCGGCCCATGGACGGGTCGGTAGGCTGACGTGCATGCGTGCACTTCTCGTGGCCAACCCAGCAGCGACGACCACGAGTGCGCGCACGCGTGATGTGCTCACCCACGCCCTGGCCAGCGAGATGAAGCTGGAGGCGGTGACCACCGAGTACCGGGGACACGCCCGGGACCTGGCGCGCAAGGCCGCGGAGAACGGCATCGACCTCGTCGTGGCGCTGGGCGGCGACGGCACGGTCAACGAGGTGGTCAACGGACTGCTGCACAGCGGGCCCGATCCGGAGCGGCTGCCCGGGCTGGCGGTGGTCCCCGGCGGTTCCACCAATGTCTTCGCCCGCGCGCTCGGCCTGCCCAATGACGCGGTCGAGGCGACCGGCGCCCTGCTGGACGCACTGCGCGAGCGGCGCGAGCGCTCGGTGGGGCTCGGCCTTGCGGCCGGCACCCCGGGCACGGAGGACGAGTCGGTCCCCGCGCGCTGGTTCACCTTCTGCGCGGGCTTCGGTTTCGACGCGGGTGTGGTGGGGCGGGTCGAGCAGCAGCGCGAGCGCGGCAAGCGTTCGACGCACGCCCTGTATGTACGGCAGCTGATGCGCCAGTTCTGGGATGAGCCGAACCGGCGGCACGGAACGATCACGCTGGAGCGCCCCGGCGCGGATCCCGTCGCCGATCTGGTGCTGTCGATAGTCTGCAACACCTCGCCCTGGACGTATCTGGGCAATCGTCCGCTGTACGCCTCGCCGGAGGCCTCGTTCGATACTGCACTTGACGTATTGGCGCTGGACCGTTTGTCAACTCCGGCCGTCGCGCGGTACGCGACACAGCTCCTGACCTCGACTCCTGAGCGCGGTCCCCAGGGCAAGCACGCGGTGTCTCTGCACGATCTGACCGACTTCACCTTGCATTCGAAGGTTCCCCTCCCCTTCCAGATGGACGGCGACCATCTCGGCCTGCGGACCAGCGTTCGGTTCACAGGCGTACGCCGTGCACTGCGTGTGATTGTGTGAGTGGAAGGGCCCAAAGTCCTTTCACTCGAACGTTTACACGCCGGTCCACCCTCACGATGTAGGGCTGTGACCTAGTAGACACCGACGAATCAAAAAAAACTTTCCGGAAGGGGTTGTATCCCCGTCCGAGGTTTGCGAATCTCTTCATGGCGATCGGGACGGCCCGCAGAACCCGGCACCCCAACAGACCGCCAGAACCCCACCACGAATCTTCGACTGACCTTCCAGGTGACTGGATGGTCGCCCTTCCCTCACGGGGGGATTCGTGAAAGCGTTCACATTCACAAGCAACCTGCCCGCAATACAAGGAGATGGAGCAGCCATGGACTGGCGTCACAACGCCGTTTGTCGTGAGGAAGACCCGGAACTCTTCTTCCCCATCGGCAACACCGGTCCTGCGCTGCTGCAGATCGAGGAAGCCAAGGCCGTCTGCCGCCGTTGCCCCGTCATGGAGCAGTGCCTGCAGTGGGCGCTTGAGTCCGGTCAGGACTCCGGCGTCTGGGGCGGTCTCAGCGAGGACGAGCGCCGCGCCATGAAGCGCCGCGCCGCTCGCAACCGGGCGCGCAACGCCAGCGCCTGACCTTCGACTTTCGAGCCTCGACGCAGCGCGTAGTAACACCGTACAAGCGCTCAGCAACGTGCTCTTGAGCCCCGGACCGGGAACCCTTCGGTCCGGGGCTCAGTGCTGTGCGGGGCGCCGAGGGGACTCCTTCGCTCACGCTGAGTGACGGTCGGCCGTCCGCCTCCCGCGCGACCGCGGCCGTGCTACTTCTGCGGGCTGGCCGGGACGTCCAGGACCACCCTGGTGCCGCGCGGCTCGGCCCGGACCATGTCGAAGGTGCCGCCGAGCTCGCCCTCCACCAGGGTGCGTACGATCTGCAGCCCGAGATTGCCGGCGCGCTGGGGGTCGAATCCCTCCGGCAGGCCCGAGCCGTCGTCGAGCACCGTGATCAGCAGCCGGGCGTCGGCGCGGCCGGTGCCGGTGCGCGTCGCGGACACCTCCACGGTGCCGCCCTCCCCCTGGGTGAAGGCGTGCTCCAGGGCGTTCTGCAGGATCTCGGTCAGCACCATCGACAGCGGTGTGGCGACCTCTGCGTCGAGGATCCCGAAGCGGCCGGTGCGCCGGCAGTCCACCTTGCCCGGGGAGATCTCCGAGACCATCGCGATGACCCGGTCGGCGATCTCGTCGAACTCCACCCGCTCGTCCAGGTTCTGAGACAGCGTCTCATGGACGATGGCGATCGAACCGACCCGGCGGACGGCCTCGTTGAGGGCCTCGCGGCCGCCCTCGGAGTCCATCCGGCGGGCCTGGAGGCGCAGCAGGGCGGCCACGGTCTGCAGGTTGTTCTTCACCCGGTGGTGGATCTCCCGGATGGTCGCGTCCTTGGTGATCAATTCCCTTTCGCGGCGGCGCAGTTCGGTGACGTCACGGCACAGGACCAGGGAGCCGATCCGGATCCCCTTGGGCTTGAGCGGGATCGCGCGCAGCTGGATGACCCCGCCGTTGCCCTCGATCTCCGTCTCGCGCGGGGCCCAGCCACTGGCGAGTTTGACGAGCGCCTCGTCCACCGGGCCTCGGGAAGGGGCCAGTTCGGCGGTGGTGGTGCCCAGGTGCTGGCCGACCAGGTCCGAGGCGAGCCCCAGGCGGTGGTAGGCGGAGAGCGCGTTCGGGGACGCGTACGTGACCACGCCGTCGGCGTCGAGGCGGATCAGGCCGTCCCCGACCCGCGGGGAGGCGTCCATGTCGACCTGCTGCCCGGGGAACGGGAAGGAGCCGGCGGCGATCATCTGGGCGAGGTCGGAGGCGGACTGGAGGTACGTCAGCTCCAGCCGGCTCGGGGTGCGCACCGTGAGCAGGTTGGTGTTGCGGGCGATCACGCCCAGGACCCGGCCCTCGCGGCGCACGGGGATGGACTCGACCCGTACGGGCACCTCCTCGCGCCACTCCGGGTCGCCCTCGCGCACGATCCGGCCCTCGTCGAGGGCGGCGTCGAGCAGCGGGCGCCGGCCGCGGGGCACCAGGTGGCCGACCATGTCGTCCTGGTAGGAGGTCGGACCCGTGTTCGGGCGCATCTGCGCGACCGAGACGTACCGGGTGCCGTCCAGGGTGGGGACCCACAGCACGAGGTCGGCGAAGGACAGGTCGGAGAGCAGCTGCCACTCCGAAACCAGCAGGTGCAGCCACTCCAGGTCGGTTTCACCGAGAGCGGTGTGCTGGCGTACGAGGTCGTTCATGGAGGGCACGTGGCGAGCGTACCCCGGGTAGGGGCCATGACATTCCACACGCCGCCCTACTCAGGAGTATCCAGGAGGGGTCCGGGACGCGTACTGTTGGAGGAAGTGACGGGTGTGCAGACCCCGTCATTGGATGGACAGAACAGATTGGTCTAGTCCACAATTGCCATAATCTTCCGCCCTCCCCGCACAGGAGGACGGATAGAGGTAGCCGCGCGCTCTGCCCTGACCGCGCAGGCACCTCCCCCGGCCGCGGGAACCGCACACCCGCCGGCCGTAAGTACTCCGGGCTACGGTGCCGGACGGGTTGAGGGTCCCGTCCTGGCACCGTGGCCCAGAGGAACCGGCGACCGTACCGAGGCCAGGCGGCCCGTACGGAGATCGCCCCCGCGACTCCGGTACGGCGTCCGCTACTGCGGCCAGGCCCGTACGGCCGGCTCCGCCACCGCCTCCAGCTCCGCCCGCCCCGCGCCGTCGCTCGCCTGCTGGGACATCCCGATGAGGACGGCCGGCGCATGGCGGGCCGGCGCCCCCACGTCCGTGCCGACGGGCAGCACGCCGGCTGCGACGTCCGCCCGGATCCACGCCCTCAACGCGAAGGCGCCGTTCTTCGTGATCCGGCACGGGCTGGGGCGGCTGCGCGACGGGGGCAGGATCGTGAACGTGACCGGCACCCCCGGGATCGCCCTGCCCGCCATCCCGGCCACGATCGCGGCGAAGGGCGCGGTGAACGCCCTGACCCGGTTCCTGGCGGCCGACCTGGCGCCGCGCGGGATCACGGTGAACTCCGTCGGTCCCGGCATCACCGACACCGAGCTCACCTGGACGCCACCGGCGGCCTGCAGCTCGCGCTGCTCTGAGCGGAGCCGCGGAGCCCGGGCCGGGAGGCCGCGGACGGGGATCCGGACCACCATGGGAAAGGGGGTCGGGAGCCCCCTGAGCCCCTGCCCGCGGTGCCCGGGCTCTGCTAGATTGGTCTATACCACACCACCGCACTCCAGATCGGCAGGCCCCGCGTGGAAGTTGTCATCGTCCCGGACGCCAAGGCAGGCGGCGAGCTCATCGCGGAGGCCATGGCCGCCCTGGTACGCCGCAAGCCGGACGCCCTGCTCGGCGTGGCGACCGGCTCGACCCCGCTGCCCGTCTACGAAGCGCTCGCCGCCAAGGTCAGGGCCGGTGAGGTCGACGCCTCCCGGGCCCGGATCTGCCAGCTCGACGAGTACGTCGGCCTGCCGGCCGGACACCCCGAGTCCTACCGCGCGGTCGTGCTGCGCGAGGTCGTCGAGCCGCTCGGCCTCTCCGAGGCCTCCTTCATGGGCCCGGACGGCTCGGCCGAGGACATCGTCGCCGCGTGCGAGGCGTACGACCGGGCCCTGGCCGAGGCGGGCGGGGTCGACCTCCAGCTGCTGGGCATCGGCACCGACGGGCACATCGGCTTCAACGAGCCGTGCTCCTCGCTGGCCTCCCGCACCCGCATCAAGACGCTGACGCAGCAGACCCGCGTCGACAACGCGCGGTTCTTCGACGACGACCTGGACCAGGTGCCGCACCACGTCATCACCCAGGGCATCGGGACCATACTCGACGCCCGCCACCTGGTGCTCCTGGCCACGGGCGAGGGCAAGGCCGAGGCCGTCGCGCAGAGCGTCGAGGGCCCGTTGTCCGCCCTCGTCCCGGCCTCCGCGCTCCAACTGCACCCGCACGCGACCGTCGTCGTGGACGAGGCCGCCGCCTCGAAGCTGAAGCTGGCCGACTACTTCCGCCACACCTACGCCGACAAGCCCGCCTGGCAGGGCCTGTAGCCGTACGTGCGGAGGGCCGGACCCCTGTCGCGGGTCCGGCCCTCCGTCGTGTACGGGCTGCCGCCGGGCGGCGGCGGCAGCCCCGCTACACCCCCGCGATGACCTCCGCCGCCGCGCGGCCGCAGACGCGGGAGGCGCCGTGGGTGGCGATGTAGAGGGCCCCGCGCGGCTCGGCCCGCGGGAGGCCCATCTCGACCACCACGGTGTCCGGCCGGGCCGCGACCAGCGCGTCCAGGGCCTCGGCCATCCAGGGGTGCCGGTGCGCGTCGCGGACCACCGCGACCACGGTGCGGCTGCCCGCCGCCGCCAGGACGTCCCGGGCCGAGGCGCCCTCCGGGTAAACGCCCGAGGCGGTGTCCGGCACCAGCGCGGCCAGTTCGGCGGCCAGGCCCCACGGGGTCTCGTCGCCCACCGCGATGTTCGCGACGGGCGCGAGGGTGGCGACGTACGGGGCGGACACCGGTGCGGCGGCGCCCGTCACGGCCAGCGCGCGGCGGGCCGCCGCCAGGCCGATGCCGGGCGCACCCCCCTCCGGCGCGCCCGGCACGGCGGCTGCTGCCCGGGCCTGCCGGGTCCAGGCGGCCAGCTCCCGTACCCGGGCGGCGGCGTCGGCGAGCCGCTCCTCGGGGAGCGTCCCCTCCCGTACGGCCGCGACCAGGGCGTCGCGCAGCCGGAGCACGGTGGCCTCGTCGGCGAGCCCGCCGCCGACGCAGATGGCGTCGGCGCCGGCCGCGATGGCGAGGACCGAGCCGCGTTCGATGCCGTACGTCCCGGCGATGGCGTTCATCTCCATGCCGTCGGTGACGATCAGGCCCTCGTAGCCGAGCTCCTTGCGCAGCAGGCCTGTCAGGATCTGCGGGCTGAGCGTGGCGGGGCGGGTCGGGTCGAGGGCGGGCACCAGGATGTGCGCGCTCATCACGGCCCGGGTGCCGGCCTCGATGGCGGCCTTGAAGGGGATGAGCTCGCGGACCTGGAGGGTGTCGAGGTCCACGTCGATGCGGGGCAGCGCGTGGTGGGAGTCGACGTTGGTGTCCCCGTGACCGGGGAAGTGCTTGGTGCAGGCGGCGACCCCGGCGGCCTGGAGGCCCTCGACGTACGCGGCGGTGTGCCGGGCGGCGAGGGCGGTGTCGGCCCCGAAGGACCGTACGCCGATGACGGGGTTGTCCGGATTGGAGTTCACGTCGGCGGACGGGGCCCAGTTGAGGTTGACCCCGCACTCCGCGAGCCTGCGGCCCAGCTCGCGGGCGACCCCGCGGGTCAGGGCGGTGTCGTCGACGGCGCCGAGGGCCAGGTTGCCGGGGAACGACGAGCCGCCGCGTACTTCCAGGCGCGTGACGTCGCCGCCCTCCTCGTCGATGGCGACGAGGACGTCGTCGCGCTCGGCGCGCAGCTGCGCGGTGAGCGCGGCGAGTTGCCCGGTCGACGCGATGTTGCGGCCGAACAGGCCGACGGAGGTGAGGCCTTCGCCGATCCTGCGCAGCAGCCAGGCGGGGGCGGTGGTGCCCTCGAAGCCGGGCTGGAGGACCGCGAGGGCGTCGCGGGTGAGGCCGTCGTCCGGACCGGACGCGGTGGTGCGGTGCGCAAGGACAGTCATGGGCCGTTATCCCTTCACGGCGCCGGCGGTCATCCCGCCGACGGCCTTGCGCTGGAGGAAGATGAAGATCACCAGGACCGGGAGCGCGAAGAGCGTGGACGCGGCCATGGTGGCGCCCCAGTCGTTGCCGAAGGCCGTCTGGAACTGGGTCAGCCACAGCGGGAGGGTCTGCGCGGTCTTGTCCTTGTTCAGGATCAGGACCATCGCGAACTCGTTCCAGGCGGTGATGAATCCGAAGAGCGAGGTGGACATCAGGCCCGGCGCGAGCAGCGGGAAGATCACCTTGCGGAAGGCCTGGCCGCGGGTGCAGCCGTCGATCTGGGCGGCCTCCTCCAGGGTCACCGGGACGGCGGCGATGAAGCCGCGCAGGGTCCAGATGGTGAAGGGGAGGACCATCACGAAGTAGATGGCGGTCAGCAGCGGGAGGCTGTTCAGCGTCTCGGCGTCGCGGGCGATCATGTACATCGCGATGACCATGACCTCCCAGGGGGCCATCTGGGCCATCATCACGGCGAGAACGAGGCCCTTGCGGCCCTTGAACTTCATCCGGGCGATCGCGAAACTCGCGGCGAGCGCGACGACCAGGGCGAGCAGGACGGCCCCGACGGTGACGACCAGGCTGTTGGTGACGTAGGTCCAGAACAGCTCGACGCCGGTGGCCTTGGTGAAGTTGTCCAGCGTCGGGGTGAAGACGAAGACCGGGTCCTTGGAGAGGATCTCGCCGGACGGCTTGAGCGCCGAGGAGAACATCCAGTAGACGGGGAAGACGAAGACGGCGGCCAGGAGCAGGGCGCCGAGGTTCTTGGCGAGGGTCCCCGGGCGCAGCGGGCGGCGCGTGCGCAGCTGCCGGGCAGGGGTCGGGGCGGCCTGGGAGACCGGCTTCGGCGCGGTGGTCGTGCTCACTGCTCCTCCTCCTGCTTCAGGATCAGGCGGAAGTAGAAGGACATGACGATCACGAGCATCACGATCGTCAGGACGGAGATCGCCGCGGCGAGGGCGTAGTGGCCCTGGCTCTGGCCCTCGACGTACGCGAAGACGGGAAGGGTCTCGGAGGCGCGGTCGGGGCCGCCCTTGTTCATCGCGTAGACCTGGGTGAAGGCCTTGAAGACCCAGATCACCTCAAGGAAGGTCGTCACGAGGAAGAACGGCTTGAGGTTGGGGAAGATGACCTGCCAGAAGGTCTGCCAGCCGTTGGCGCCGTCCATGCGCGCGGCCTCGTACAGTTCGCCGCTGACCGTGGTCAGGCCGGCGTACATGTTGAGGGCGACGAAGGGGACGGAGCCCCAGACCACCAGGACCGTGATGATCGTCAGGGTGGAGAGGCCGGTCTCGAACCAGTTGTGCTGCTCGTAGCCGGAGAAGCCGAGGGTGCGCATCACCCAGTTCATGACGCCGAGTTGCTCGTCGAACAGCCAGTGGAAGACGGTGACGGAGGCGACGATGGGCATGGCCCAGGCCATCACCAGCGCCATCGAGAGGACCAGACGCATCCACCTGCCGAGCCGGTTCAGCAGGATGCCGACGAGGCTGCCGATCACCATGATCAGCACGACGTTGGCGGCGGTGAAGGCGAAGGTGCGCAGGACGACGGTCCAGAAGTGCGTGTCGCCGAGCAGCTGGGTGTAGTTCGCGACGCCGTTGAAGGGCGACTTCCGCTGGATGAACTCGATCTTGTCGACCTTCTGGAAGGACAGGATCACGTTCTTGGCCAGCGGGTACAGCAGCAGCGTCGCCAGGCTGAGGACGGCCGGCCCGATCAGCAGGTAGGGCAGCCAGCCGGTGGGGCGGGAGGTCCTGCCGCGGCCGGGAGGCGGCGGGGTGGTCCCGGCGGGGGGCGGCGTCTGCTGCCGTCCGGCGGACGTGGGTGGTGCGTCCTGTGGAGCGGTCACCGCTCCTTGGGAGTGCACGGTCATGTCGTGGTTACCTCGGCTGCGTTCGGGCGTCGCCTACGTCTGTCCAAGCGCGACCGGGGGTGCGGCGGGCGCGCGGGCGCCGGCCGCACACCCCGGTGCGTTCACTGCCGGTACGTCGGGTGCTACTTGTTGAGGCGGCTCGCGATGTCCTTGTCCGCGGCCTCGCCCGCCTTGGCGGCGTCCTCACCCTTCAGCACCTTGGTCATGAACTCCTTGACCGGGTTGGGCTCGGTCTCGACGTTCGCCCAGTTCGGGGTGACCGGGGTGATCTTGCCGTTGACGCTGGCCTTGCCCATGGCCTCCGCGAAGGAGCCCGCGGCGGGGGTGAAGTTCGCGGCCGCCTGGTTGGGGAGCAGCGCGCCCTTGGTCTCGGCGGCGTACTTGGTCATCTGGTCCTTGCCGGCGGCGAGGGCCAGCCACTCCTTGGCGAGCTCCTTGTTCTTGGAGCGCTCGGCGACGGCGAGGTTCGAGCCGCCGAGGAAGACGGTGCCCGGCTTGTCGGCGGTCTTGCCCGGGATCGGGAAGTAGCCGAAGTCGGCCTCCTTGCCCGCCTCCTTCAGGGCCTTCTCCGCTCCGCCGGCTTCCCAGCCGAGACCGATCCAGGAGGCGACGCCGCCCTTGGGGACGATGTCGGTGGACTGCTGCGGGGTGGCCTCGTCCTTGTCCTTGGGAGCGGTCGAGTAGGACTGGAGCTTCTTGTAGAACTCCATGGCGGAGGCGGCCTGGGGGGTGCCGAGTCCGCCCTTCCACTTGCCGCCGTCCTTGACGGCGAGGTCGCCGCCCTCGTCCCAGACGAGTCCGGCGAGGACGTACCAGCTCTGGCCGGGCAGGTAGATGGGCTGCGAGGAGGGGTCGGCGGCCTTCAGCTTCTCCAGGCCGGCGATCCACTCGTCACGGGTGGTCGGCGGGGTGACGCCGGCCTTCGCGAAGGCCTTCTTGTCGTAGACGACGACGCGGTTGGCGGCGTACCACGGGGCGGAGTAGAGCTTGCCCTCGTACTCGGCCGAGGCGAGCATGCTCTTCTGCCAGGCGTCGGCGCCGAGCTTGGCCTTGTCCTTGGTCAGGTCGGCGAGGCCGCCGGTGACGGCGTAGCCGACGGCCTGGGTGTTGCCGAGCTCCAGGACGTCCGGCGGGGTGTCCTCGGAGAGGGCCGTGGTGACCTTCTCCTGGATGCCCTTCCACTGCTGCTCTTCCACCTTGACGGTGACGCCCGGGTGCTTGGCCGAGAACTCCTTGTTGACCTCGTCGATCCAGGCCTTCGGCGCGGAGCCGTCCATCACCCAGACGGTGATCTCCTTGGCGCCGCCCGCGTCGGTCTTCCCCTTGCCGTCGCCGTCGTTGCCGCCGCACGCCGCGACCCCGACCATCATGCCCGCGACACTGACCGCCGCGATGAGCTTGCGCTTCACGCCACCCTCCTCAGGGATGCTGCCTGCACCTTCCCTCGCCCGCCGCGGTGACATGCACCAAGTACTGCCCTGGGGCCGGGATCTGATCCGCATTGGTTTAGACCAGTAACCGGAGCTTGGCCTAGACCTTTAGGGGTGTCAAGGGTCTAATGAGCGGGTGCCGGGTCCGTTACCGGACCGACACCTGGGGGAGGGAGGAGGCCTGTCCTCCCGCCCGTGTCACCATGTGACCGCACATATCGGAGGAGCCGGTGACGGCAGCGAAACTGGAGTCGGGAAGGCGGGCGGCGATGGCCACCGAAGGGGCGACCACCGAGCCGGAAGGCGGGGCGGCCACTCGCACGGCGCGGGTGCCCAAGTACTACCGACTCAAACGGCACTTGCTCGACATGACCGAGACCTTGCCCCCCGGCACCCCCGTGCCGCCGGAGCGCACGCTCGCGGCCGAATTCGACACCTCGCGGACCACCGTGCGCCAGGCGCTGCAAGAGCTCGTCGTGGAAGGCCGCCTGGAGCGCATCCAGGGCAAGGGCACCTTCGTCGCGAAACCGAAGGTGTCCCAGCCGCTCCAACTCTCCTCGTACACGGAGGACATGCGGGCCCAGGGGCTGGAGCCCACCTCCCAGCTCCTGGACATCGGCTACGTGACGGCCGACGACACCCTGGCCGGCCTGCTCAAGATCGCCACCGGCGGTCGGGTCCTGCGCATCGAGCGGCTGCGCCTGGCCAGCGGCGAGCCCATGGCCATCGAGACCACCCACCTCTCGGCCAAGCGCTTCCCCGCGCTGCGCCGTTCGCTGGCCAAGTACACCTCCCTCTACACCGCCCTCGCCGAGGTGTACGACGTCCGCCTCGCCGAGGCCGAGGAGACGATCGAGACCTCGCTGGCCACCCCGCGCGAGGCGGGCCTGCTCGGCACCGACGTCGGCCTGCCGATGCTGATGCTCTCGCGGCACTCCCTGGACGCGGACGGCGAACCCGTCGAGTGGGTGCGGTCGGTGTACCGCGGCGACCGCTACAAGTTCGTCGCCCGCCTCCAGCGCCCCGCCGTCTGACCGCCGGCCCCGGTACCGGATTGCGGACGGGGTCTTACGCTCACCGGGCCGTCCCCCGTAGATTCCCTGCGCTCAGCAGATGATCGACGAGGGGACGAGGGTCATGCCGGAACCGGAAGCAACAGGGACAGAACGGAACACGGCGGGCCCGGGCACCGAGCCGGGCTCGCCTTCCGCATCCGGGCGCATGACGCCCGCTTCGATCGCCGTGTGGGTGCTGGTCGCCCTCGTCGGGGCCATCGGGTGGGGCATGCTGGCGCTCTCGCGCGGCGAGGACATCTCGGCCGCCTGGATGCTCGCCGCCGCGCTGGGCTCGTACGCCATCGGCTACCGCTTCTACGCGCGCTTCATCGCCCACCGCGTCCTGAAGGTCGACAAGACCCGGGCCACCCCCGCCGAACGCCTCGACAACGGCGTCGACTTCCACCCGACCGACCGCCGCGTGCTCTTCGGCCACCACTTCGCCGCCGTCGCGGGCGCCGGACCGCTGGTCGGTCCCGTGCTCGCCGCGCAGATGGGATACCTCCCGGGCACCATCTGGATCGTCGCGGGCGTCATCTTCGCGGGCGCCGTCCAGGACATGGTCACGCTCTTCTTCTCCACCCGCCGTGACGGGCGTTCGCTCGGGCAGATGGCCCGCGACGAGATCGGCCCCGTCGGCGGAGCCGCCGCGCTGCTCGCCGTGTTCACCATCATGATCATCCTGCTGGCGGTGCTCGGGCTGGTCATCGTCAACGCGCTGGGGCACTCCCCGTGGGGCGTGTTCTCCATCGGCATGACCATCCCGATCGCCCTGTTCATGGGCTTCTACCTGCGCGTGCTGCGCCCGGGCCGGGTCACCGAGGTCTCCGTCATCGGTGTCGCGCTGCTGCTGCTCGCCATCGTCGCGGGCGGCTGGGTCGCCGAGTCCTCCCTCGCGTCCACCTTCACCCTGGAGAAGGAGACGCTGGTCCTGTGGATGATCGGGTACGGCTTCATCGCCTCGGTGCTGCCGGTGTGGATGCTGCTCGCACCCCGCGACTACCTCTCCACCTTCATGAAGGTCGGCACGATCGGGCTGCTCGCGCTGGGCGTGGTCATCGCCATGCCGATGCTGAAGATGCCGGCGATCACCGACTTCGCCACGCGCGGGGACGGCCCGGTCTTCGCCGGCTCGATGTTCCCCTTCGTGTTCATCACCATCGCCTGCGGAGCCCTGTCCGGCTTCCACGCGCTGGTCTCCTCCGGCACCACGCCGAAGATGATCCAGAAGGAGACCCAGGTCCGGGTCATCGGCTACGGCGCCATGCTGACCGAGTCCTGCGTCGCCGTCATGGCGATGATCGCGGCCACCATCATCGAGCCCGGGCTCTTCTTCGCCGTGAACTCCCCCGCCGGGGTCATCGGCACCACCGTCCAGACCGCCTCGCAGGCGGTGTCCGACTTCGGCTTCGCCATCTCACCGGAGTTCCTCACCCAGGCCGCGAAGGACGTCGAGGAGGCCTCCCTGCTCTCCCGCACGGGTGGCGCGCCGACGTTCGCACTCGGGATGTCGGAGATCTTCTCGGCCGTGATCGGCGGCGCCGGGATGAAGGCGTTCTGGTACCACTTCGCCATCATGTTCGAGGCCCTGTTCATCCTGACCACGGTCGACGCCGGCACTCGGGTCGGCCGGTTCATGCTCCAGGACACCCTCGGCAACGTGCACAAGTCCTTCAGGAACGTGAGCTGGAAGCCCGGTGTGTGGCTGGCCAGCGCGGTCGTGGTCGGCGGCTGGGGCTACTTCCTGTGGGTCGGCGTCAAGGACCCGCTGGGCGGCATCAACCAGCTGTTCCCGCTGTTCGGCATCGCGAACCAGCTCCTCGCCGCGGTGGCCCTGGCCGTCTGCACGACCCTGCTGGTGAAGTCGGGTCGGCTCAAGTGGGTCTGGGTGACCGGGGTTCCGCTGGCCTGGGACGTGGCCGTCACCCTCACCGCGAGCTACCAGAAGGTTTTCTCCGACGACGTCAAGATCGGCTTCTTCGCGCAGCGCGACAAGTACCAGCAGGGCATCGACGCCGGGAAGGTGCTCAAGCCCGCCAAGAACATGGACGAGATGCACACCGTGGTCACCAACGCCACGGTCGACGGCGTGCTGTCGGCGCTCTTCGCCCTCCTGATCATCATCGTCCTGCTGGACGCGGCCCGGACCTGCCTGAAGGCAGTCCGCGCGCCGGAGTCGGCCACGCTGTCCGAGGTCCCGTGGACCGAGTCGAAGATCATCGCTCCGGCCGGGCTGATCGCGACGGCCGAGGAGCGGGCCGAGCTCGCCGCCGCCGGCCTCGACTCGGGCGGCGGCCGCGCCAAGGAGCCGGTGGCGTGAGCGGCGTCCGCGGGGCGCTGGCGAAGGCGCGGTTCTTCGTACGGGAGTTCTCGGGTGAGGCGGCCTACGACCGGTACGTCGCCCACGCCCGCTCGCACGAGCCGGACGCCGAGGTCATGACCCGGCGCGCCTTCGAACGCGCCCGCACCGACGCGCGCGAGGGCGACCCCCGCGAGGGCTTCCGCTGCTGCTGAGCCGGTATCCGCACGAAGGGCCCCGCCGCACCGGCGGGGCCCTTCGGCGTGCTCAGCGCACCCCACCCCCGGCTTCCCCTCACTGAATTCCAGCCGCAGTCCTTCGATCTCGCGGGCGCCTATCCGGGCGAGAGTTTCGAATTCCTCGGTCAGCATGTGGGGCCGGTCGGTCATCACGGTGATGCCTCGCTCGCCTTCTTCGACGGTGCTGTCTCCGACGATGGCGCCGGGCGCCGACAGCCGTACTGCACACTCGACCGCATGGACTTCGAGATACGCAGGGCCGCACCCGCCGAGTACGAGCGGCTGGGTCGGATCACCGGGCTGGCTTACACCGGGGACGGGCTGCTCGACCTGAACGACGACGACACCTACCTGAACGTCCTGCGCGATGTCGCGGGCCGAGCCGGCGACGGCGAGATCCTCGTCGCCGTCCAGGACGGGGAGCTCCTCGGCGGGGTGACCTTCGCCGCGCCCGGCAGCCCGCTCGCCGACATCGCCGGACCGGACGAGGCCGAATTCCGGATGCTGGCGGTGGCTGCCGCAGCCCGCGGGAAGGGCGTCGGGGAGGCTCTCGTACGGGCCTGCATCGAGCGGGCCCGGGCCGTCGACGGGGTCACGGCCCTGGTCCTGTCCACCCAGCCGGCCATGCGGGGCGCCCAGCGGCTCTACACGCGCCTGGGCTTCGTGCGGACTCCCGAGCGGGACTGGTCGCCGATCCCCGCGCTGAGGCTGCTCACCTACCGGCTGGAGCTGTGACGCCACGCTCAGCAAGCACCAACACGACCAGCGCCGACACAACATGTGGGGGTGCACGCAGCAACGGCCCCCCACATGTATGCTCGTGCTCGCTGTCGCCGCAGGGGAATCCGGTGCGAATCCGGAACTGTCCCGCAACGGTATGACGTACACCCACGGTGCTACCGCAAGTCCGAGGACCTGCCGACAGTGCGCCCGGCTCGACCGAACCGGGTGCCGATTCGTCCGGGCCTCGCGGTTGGGCCGGTGGACGCCATGCGGCCTGCGCGCTCCTTGCCCTGCCCGCACGCGCTTCCCCCTGCCCCGACCCGCCGTTGACCGGGCCGAGCGAGGGAGAGCTCCCCGTGACCATCGCGCCTTCCGCACCGCGCGCCGAGTCCGACCACCCCGAGACCGAGGGTCCGGGGGCCGCGCTGCTGCGTACCCTCACCGAGCTGACGGCCGACCTCCCCGACACCGACCCCGGCCGGGTCGCCGCCGCCGCGCTGCGCGGACGCAGCTCCGCCGCCGACGAGGCCGAACTGCGCGCGCTGGCCACCGAAGCCGCCGCCGGGCTGATCTCCGAGGACCCGGCGTACTCCCGGCTCGCCGCCCGGCTGCTGACGATGGCCGTCGCGGACGAGGCCGCCGGCCAGGGGGCCACCTCCTTCTCCGCCTCCGTCGCGGTCGGCCACCGCGAGGGCCTGATCGCCGACCGCACGGCCCGGTTCGTGGCGCTGCACGCGAGCCGCCTCGACGCGCTGGTCGAGCACAGCCTCGCCGAGGGCGCCGACGACCGCTTCGGCTTCTTCGGCCTGCGCACCCTGCACAGCCGCTACCTGCTGCGCCACCCGATCACCCGCCAGGTCGTCGAGACGCCGCAGCACTTCATGCTGCGCGTGGCCTGCGGCCTCGCCGAGAACGACAGCGTCCAGGCCGTCGAGGAAGTGGCCTCGCTCTACCGGTTGATGAGCCGCCTGGACTACCTGCCGTCCTCCCCCACGCTCTTCAACTCCGGCACCCGGCACCCGCAGATGTCCTCCTGCTACCTGCTGGACTCCCCGCTGGACGAGCTCGACTCGATCTACGACCGCTACCACCAGGTCGCCCGCCTCTCCAAGCACGCCGGCGGCATCGGCCTCTCGTACTCCCGCATCCGCGCCCGCGGTTCACTGATCCGCGGCACCAACGGCCACTCCAACGGCATCGTGCCGTTCCTGAAGACCCTCGACGCCTCCGTCGCCGCCGTGAACCAGGGCGGCCGCCGCAAGGGCGCCGCCGCCGTCTACCTGGAGACCTGGCACGCGGACATCGAGGAGTTCCTGGAGCTGCGCGACAACACCGGCGAGGACCAGCGCCGAACGCACAACCTCAACCTGGCGCACTGGGTGCCGGACGAGTTCATGCGGCGCGTGAACGCCGACGCCGACTGGTCGCTGTTCTCCCCGGCCGACGTGCCCGAGCTCGTCGACCTGTACGGCGACGATTTCGACGCCGCCTACCGCAAGGCCGAGGCGGCGGGCCTCGCGAAGAAGACCATGCCGGCCCGCGACCTGTACGGCCGCATGATGCGCACCCTCGCGCAGACCGGCCAGGGCTGGATGACGTTCAAGGACGCCTCCAACCGGACCGCGAACCAGACCGCCCTGCCCGGCACTGTGGTCCACTCCTCGAACCTGTGCACCGAGATCATCGAGGTCACCAACGACGGCGAGACCGCCGTGTGCAACCTCGGCTCGGTCAACCTCGGCGCCTTCGTGCTCCCCGGGACGGGTGAGATGGACTGGGAGCGCCTCGACGAGACGGTCCGCACCGCCGTGACCTTCCTCGACCGCGTCGTGGACATCAACTTCTACCCGACCGAGCAGGCCGGCCGCTCCAACGCCAAGTGGCGTCCGGTGGGCCTGGGTGCGATGGGTCTGCAGGACGTCTTCTTCAAGCTGCGCCTGCCCTTCGACTCCGCCGAGGCCAAGGCGCTCTCCACGAAGATCGCCGAGCGGATCATGCTGGCGGCCTACGAGGCCTCCGCCGACCTGGCCGAGCGGCACGGCACGCTCCCGGCCTGGGAGCAGACCCGTACCGCCCAGGGCGTGCTGCACCCCGACCACTACGACGTCGAGCTCAGCTGGCCGGAGCGCTGGGACGCGCTGCGCGCCCGCATCGCGACCACCGGTATGCGCAACTCGCTGCTCCTCGCCATCGCCCCGACGGCGACGATCGCCTCGATCGCCGGCGTGTACGAGTGCATCGAGCCTCAGGTGTCCAACCTGTTCAAGCGCGAAACGCTGAGCGGCGAGTTCCTCCAGGTCAACGCCTACCTGGTGGAGGACCTTAAGAAGCTCGGCGTCTGGGACGCCCAGACCCGCGAGGCGCTGCGCGACTCCAGCGGCTCCGTCCAGGGCTTCGGCTGGATCCCGGCCGAGGTGCGCGAGCTGTACCGCACGGCGTGGGAGATCCCGCAGCGCGGCCTGATCGACATGGCGGCGGCCCGCACCCCGTACCTGGACCAGTCGCAGTCGCTGAACCTGTTCCTGGAGACGCCGACCATCGGGAAGCTGTCCTCGATGTACGCGTACGCCTGGAAGCAGGGCCTGAAGACCACGTACTACCTGCGCTCGCGCCCGGCGACGAAGATCGCCCGCGCCGCGTCCGGCTCGGCCGCCGTCCCGGCCGCCGCCACCCCGCTCCCGCAGGCCGTCGACGCCGAGGCGCTGGCCTGCTCCCTTGAGAACCCCGAGTCCTGCGAGGCCTGCCAGTAATGACCACCGAGAAGAAGAACCTCCTGGACCCGGGCTTCGAGCTCACGCTGCGCCCCATGCGCTACCCGGACTTCTACGAGCGCTACCGGGACGCGATCAAGAACACCTGGACCGTGGAGGAGGTCGACCTCCACTCGGACGTCGCCGACCTCGCGAAGCTGACGCCCGCCGAGCAGCACATGATCGGCCGGCTGGTCGCCTTCTTCGCGACGGGCGACTCGATCGTCTCGAACAACCTGGTGCTGACGCTCTACAAGCACATCAACTCCCCGGAAGCGCGCCTGTACCTGTCGCGCCAGCTGTTCGAGGAGGCCGTGCACGTCCAGTTCTACCTGACGCTGCTCGACACCTACCTGCCCAACCCGGACGACCGCGCGGCCGCCTTCGACGCGGTCGAGGAGATTCCGTCGATCCGCGAGAAGGCCCAGTTCTGCTTCAAGTGGATGGACTCGGTCGAGAAGATCGAGCGGCTGGAGACGCAAGCCGACCGCCGTCGCTTCCTGCTGAACCTGATCTGCTTCGCCGCGTGCATCGAGGGCCTGTTCTTCTACGGCGCCTTCGCGTACGTCTACTGGTTCCGCTCGCGGGGCCTGCTGCATGGCCTGGCCACCGGCACCAACTGGGTGTTCCGTGACGAGACCATGCACATGAACTTCGCCTTCGAGGTCGTGGACACGGTCCGCAAGGAGGAGCCGGAACTCTTCGACGAGCAGCTCCGGCAGCAGGTCACCGACATGCTGAAGGAGGCCGTGGAGGCGGAGCTCCAGTTCGGCCGCGACCTGTGCGGTGACGGCCTGCCGGGCATGAACACCGAGTCGATGCGCGAGTACCTGGAGTGCGTCGCGGACCAGCGCCTGGTCCGCCTCGGCTTCCCGCCGGTGTACGGCTCGCAGAACCCGTTCTCGTTCATGGAGCTCCAGGGCGTCCAGGAGCTGACCAACTTCTTCGAGCGCCGCCCGTCGGCCTACCAGGTCGCGGTCGAGGGGACCGTCGACCTGGACGAGGACTTCTGAGCCCTCGCCTCCTCCGGGACATGTGATCGGCCGGCAGCCGCCTCGTGCGGCTGCCGGCCGATCCGGCGTTCCGGGACTTCCGCGTCCGCGGCCGCCCGCGGACTACTCGTTCGGGACGGTCTCGTAGCGCGGGGTGCCCTCGGCCATCTGGCGCAGGGCGTCCTTGCGGTCGCGCTTGGAGAGGCGGTCGATGTAGAGGTAGCCGTACAGGTGGTCCGTCTCGTGCTGGAGGCAGCGGGCGAAGTAGCCCGTGCCGCGCACCTTGATCGGGTTGCCCTGCGCGTCCTGGCCCTCGACCTCCGCGTAGTCCGGGCGGGCCAGCGAGGCGTACGCGGTGGGGACCGACAGGCAGCCCTCGTTGGAGTCGTCCAGCACACGGGCGGAGGCCGGCAGCTCCACCAGCTTGGGGTTGACCACGACGCCGGTGTGGCGCACGCCCTCGTCGTCCGGACAGTCGTAGACGAACACCTTGGCGTCCACGCCGATCTGGTTCGCCGCCAGGCCCACGCCCTCGGCGGCCTTCTGGCTGGCGAACATGTCGTCGATCAACTGCGCCAGCTCGTCGCCGAACTCGGTGACGTCCTTGCACTCACGGTGCAGGACCGGGTTGCCGACCACGGTGATCGGCCGGGCGGTGCCGCGCTCGCGGTGGGCGAGCTCACGCGCCGCACAGTCCTCGGTGTCCACGACGTACCCGTCGTTGACGGCCTCGACACCACCGACAAGCTCGTTCTCCTGCTGCGCCATGTCCGACGTACGCCTTCCGTAAGTCCACCCGTTCACCAATGTGCCGGTACAGCCTACGGTGCGCGGTCAGCAGACCTCTTCGAGATCCCGCCACTCACGGGTGTCCGGGCTGTCCGCGACCCAGCCGTCGAGGAGTCCGCGGACCAGGCCGGCCGGCGCCGCGATACCGCATTCGCGCTCGGGTACCCACAGCGAGCCCGAGCCGGCCGTACGGTGGCCCAGCGGGCCGGGGTGCCCGGGTTCGCTGTGGTCGTGCGGGTCGAGCTGCTCGCCGTCGCCCTCGCCGCTCGGCATCACGCTCTCCGAGCAGGTCCGGCACAGCAGCCGCACCGAGGACGACCAGTCCTCGGCGGCGAAGCCGGCGTCCGAGGCGAGCTGCTCCAGGGCGTCGCGGTCCGCCTCGGTCGCGGCCTCCAGCAGCACCACCCAGGTCGGCACCGGCGAGGGCGCCCACAGCTCGATCTCGTCGAAGACCGGGTACGCCGGGCCGGCCGCGGTGACCCGCTCGCCGTGCGGGACCCCGTCGTGCAGGACGACCTCGCCCCAGCGCCGGCCCGAGGAGGGCAGCGGGATCGACAGGATCTCCATGCGGGCCGGGTCCAGCCGGCGGCCCCACACCACTTCGGCCTCGCCCTCGGGCGAGAGCCGGACGGCGGCGCTGCCGAGCTCCATGCCGACCGGCTCGCCGCCTCCGCCCGCGCCGTGCGGATCCCCGGGGACCTTCAGCCCGTACGCCTGCCAGGCACGGCGGGCCAGCGGCCAGTCCTGCAGCGCGGTGGCGGCGATCCCGACGTTCCACCAGTCCGGGGCTCCGGTCTCGCGGTCGAGGAGGGCCACGGCGCGCAGTCCGGCGGCCCGTGCCTGCTCCCAGTCGTGCCGGAACTTGTGCAGCAGGGCAAGGTTGAACCAGGACTCGGACAGCCAGGGCTCCAGGTCGGCGGCTCTGGTGAGCAGCGCCCCCGCGTCCTCGTACCGACCGTCGCCGATCAGCGTGAACGCGCGGTCGGTGGCCTGCCGCCACGAGGCGGAGGGCCGATGCCGTACCTTCCCGAAGATCCTCACGATTCCCGCCTGCCTGGGGGCACCTCCCAGCGGTCGCTGGGACAAGGTGCAGCCTTGCGGACACTCCTACTGGCATCCAACCATGCCCACTCGGACGGCCGCTCATTACCCATGGGTTACCCAGGCGGGACGGGAACAACTCTGTCACGTCCGCCCCTGGCCAGAACCCTGGCCAGGCATTCCACGACCTCCGGCTGGTAGTCGTGGCCGGTGCCCAGCCGGAGCTGTTCCAGCGCCTCCAGTGAGCCGCCCGGGTGACGGCTCCCGCCGAGCAGGTCGTCGTACGCGTTGACCGCGCGCACGATGCGCGCGGCGACCGGCTGCTCCCGGTACGGATCGGCCTGGCGCTCCACGATTCGGGCGACCTCGGCGGGCACTCCCGTCCGGCGGGCCACCTCGCCGCCGAGCCCGGCGATCCGGCGGGCCTCGGCCGCCGGCAGCTCGGCGGTGGCCCCGGCGTGGACGGGGTCGACGAGGGAGAGCTGGCCGATGTCGTGCATGAGGGCGGCGTACTCCAGCACCGTGAGTTCCCGCTCCGTGAGGCCGAGCTCCCTGCCGACGGCGCAGCTCAGTACGGCGACCCGGCGGGCGTGGCCGGGCCGGGTGTAGCCGGCGATCTCGGTGGCGCGGGCCAGGGAGGTGATGGTCTGGCGGTAGGTGGTGCGGATCGCGGTGATCCGGTGGAAGGACATCTGGGTCAGCAGCAGCGGCACGCAGAAGACGGGCAGCGCCCACAGGCCGGCGACGGCGGCGCCGAGGGCCATGACGGCGCCGGTGGCGCAGATCGCCGAGCCGATGCCGAGCTGGGCCCGCAGCTCGTCGCGCAGCAGGGGCCCGTACGGCCAGCCGGTGCGGGCCCCGGCCAGCGCGGCGGCCAGGACGGCGTCGCACAGGGCGGTGAGCCCGAGCAGGAGGAGCAGGAAGAGGACGAGGTACGGGCTCCGGCCGAGCCACTGCTCCAGCCGGCCGGAGTTGTAGAGCGGCTGGAAGCAGGCCGCGGCGAAGGCGACGGTCAGCACCCGTCGGGCCAGGTGGTCGACGGCGGGCCCGCGACCCCGGGCGATGTGCGGGACGATCCCGACGAGGGCCGCGGCGACGGTGACGGCGACGATCTGGAGCACCCCGTGGTGGGTGGGCAGGGCGGCGCTGCGCCCGAGCAGGGCGTACGCGAGGGCGCCCGCGAAGCCGAGCGGCGCGGGGTGGCGGTCGTCGGGGCCGTCCCGGGTGTCCCGGCGGGCGAGCTCTCCGCAGGCGATCAGGGCGGCGAAGGCCAGGGCGGTGCCCGGTTCGACGACGCCGTTCCACAGGGTGTGCCCGAGCGCCGCGAGGGTGAGCGCCCCGGCGGCTCCCCGCACCCCCCACACGGCCCACCCCGTCACGGCCCACCCCCGCGCTCCGCGTCCCGCGGTGCCTGCCCGCTCCCGGCCCGCGACCGGGGGCCGACCGGGGCCGGGGCGGGCGGCGCGGGGGCGGACGGCGCGGGGGCGGACGGCGCCGGGGCGGACGGCGCCGGGGCGGACGCGGCCGGGCCGGCCGGCCGGGCGCCCTCCGCGACCCGGCTGCCGCCCTGAGCGGGCAGCGCCGCCGGGACGTCCTCGTCCGCCGTCACCACCGGATGCCAGCCGTGCCGCCCGATGGCGTCCACCAGCGCGTGCACCATCGCCGGGTCGAACTGGGCCCCCGCACACCGCTCCAGCTCGGCCAGCGCGGTCGGTACCGGCCTGGCCCGGCTGTACGAGCGGGTCGAGGTCATCGCGTCGAAGGCATCGGCCACCGCCACCACCCGGGCCAGCTCCGGGATCTGCTCACCGGTCAGCCCGTACGGGTAGCCGGAGCCGTCGACCCGCTCGTGGTGGTGCAGGATCGCGGCCCGGGCCTCACCGAGGAAGCCGATGCCGCGGACCATCTCGTGGCCGTACTCGGGATGCAGTTCGATGACCCGCCGCTCCTCGGGGGTCAGCGGCCCGTCCTTGCGCAGCAGCCGCGTCGGGACGCCGAGCTTGCCCACGTCGTGCAGGATCCCGGCGATCCGGACCACTTCGAGGCGATCCTCGCCCATGCCCAGCTCGCGGGCGATCATCGCGGAGGCCTGGCCGACCCGCTCGCTGTGGCCGCGCGTGTAGCGGTCCTTGATGTCGACGGCCTGGACGAGCGCCCGGATGGTGGCCCGGTGGGCGGCGCGCTCGCGGTGGTACTGGGCGAAGACCCAGCAGGAGATGTACATCGGCAGCAGGACGAGCAGCGCGGCCGGGGCCCCGTACGGGCTGCGCCACATGACGGCCATCATCAGTCCGGCGAGCCCGTGCACGCAGTGCGGTGCCAGGGACCGGATCACCGGCCCGCGCCAGGCGGTCCGCGCCGGGCGCCGCTCGGCCAGGGCGAGGATGCCCGCGTCGAGGGCGGTCAGGACGAGGCAGAAGGCGACGGCCCCCGCCGCGGCGGGCACCAGCACGTACGGGAAGTCCGCGGCGCGGCCGGGCTGACCGGAGCCGGAGCCGCCCAGCGCACCGGGGCCGCCCAGCAGTCCGTAGGCCCGCCCCGCGGCCCAGGCGGCGAGCGCCTGCTGCGCCGCGTGCCACACCCGGCGTACCCGGGCGGGGCGCTGGTCGACGGCCTGGGCGAACCCCCCGGGCAGCGCGACGAGCGCCGCGGCGGAGGGAGGCAGCAGGAAGACCGCGGCGAGCAGCACGGGGAAGAAGGAGCCGATGCCCTCGGGGACCCGGCTGCCCACGAAGGGGCAGACCTTCACGAGCTCGCAGCCGGCATAGAGGAGCATGAGCAGCCCCACGGCCGGCCAGGGGGTCCGGGGATCCGCGAGCGCGGGGGCGGTGCAGGCGCATGCCGCGAGGACGGCGCACAGGATGAAGGCGCGCGCCCCTGGCGGAAGTACCCGCATGACGCCCTCCTCCCCTGTGCCGTGCACATCAGGTACCGATCCAACCAGCACCGTTTGGGGAGAATAAGTGGGGCCCCTTGCGAAGTGGGCCACATTTTCGTATTGCGCCGTACGGGCGCCCCCGGATTAGCACCTTCGAGTGAACGAAGGGGGCTTCCAGGGGCGGTTGTCCCATCAGCTGTCAGCTGGTCAGCTCAGCCGGTGGCCGGATCCGCAGTGACGTCGTGGTCGGGGACGGCCTGTCCGGACCGGATCAGCTCGATCCGGTCCATCACCTTCGACCGCAGGTCGCTGGGCACGTCGTCCGACCCGCAGCAGCGCTTCACCAGCTTCTTCACGGCCTGCTCCAGGCCGTACTTCTCCAGACAGGGATTGCACTCGCCGAAGTGCGTTTCGAACTTCGTGCAGTCACTGTCCGGCATCTCGTGGTCCAGGAACTCGTAGAGGTGGTCAAGTACCTCCGAGCACTCCGTCTCGTGCGGCTCTCCGCAGCTCATGAGCCCGAGCCTTTCAGGTCGTTCGACTCTCCCGCGCCGGCGGGGACCAGCC
Source organism: Streptomyces sp. NPDC044571 (assembly GCF_040647115.1). Classification (NCBI taxonomy): domain Bacteria; kingdom Bacillati; phylum Actinomycetota; class Actinomycetes; order Kitasatosporales; family Streptomycetaceae; genus Streptomyces; species Streptomyces sp. NPDC044571. Next base: position 57,303 of record NZ_JBEZBN010000023.1, on the reverse strand, counting down.
CGCGCTCACGGGCGTAGTCCTCCAGCATTCCGCGGAGTTGACGGCGGCCACGGTGCAGTCGGGACATGACCGTACCGATGGGTGTACCCATGATGTCCGCGATCTCCTTGTACGCAAAGCCCTCTACGTCGGCAAGATAGACCGCGATGCGGAACTCCTCCGGAATGGCCTGAAGCGCTTCCTTCACGTCGGAATCGGGCAGGTGGTCGAGCGCCTGGGACTCCGCGGAACGCAGCCCCGTCGACATGTGCGACTCGGCGCGCGCCAGCTGCCAGTCCTCGATCTCCTCCGCGGCGCTGCGCTGCGGCTCGCGCTGCTTCTTGCGGTAGGAGTTGATGAACGTATTGGTCAGAATGCGGTAAAGCCACGCCTTCAGATTGGTGCCCTCGCGGAACTGGTGGAAGGACGCGTACGCCTTCGCATACGTTTCCTGGACCAGGTCCTCGGCGTCGGCCGGATTGCGCGTCATGCGCAGCGCGGCCGAGTACATCTGGTCGAGGTAGCCGAGGGCGTCCCTCTCGAAGCGCGCATTGCGCTCCGGGGTCGTTTCCTCCGCGTGGCCTTCGTCGGTCCCAGCGACAGGACCCACCTCCTCCGACTGCGTGACGGCTCCGAAAGCGGACCCGCTCGAATCGGAGAATAGTCGACCATCCCGGCCTTCCGCCGCCCGAAGCGGGCTGCGCTTGGGCGCGGGCAGGACCGTCCTCCCCCAGCTGCCGCTGGACGGGGCCCCCAGGCCGGCAACCTGCGGACGCTCCTGGCTGATGACCTGGGTCATGCGCTCCCTCTCCTCCGACGGGTTCCGTGCGTTCTGACATCCGGGACAACAGAGCGGCCGGGTCGCGCATTCCCGCGCGGGCACGGGCCGTAGGACCCTGTCAGGTCGCAGGGGAGGCCCGGGTCACCGCGGGAGCCCGCCGAGCCATCCGGCGACCGCCTCCGTGATCACCCGGAGCGCCCCGTCCTGGGTCAGGTCCGCCTTTTTGGGCACCGCGAAGCCGTGATCGCCGTGGGGGACCTCCACCAGCTCGTACGCCGTCTGCCCGGCCGCCGGCGGGAACTCCTCCGGGCGTCCGAAGGGGTCCCGGCCGCCCTGCACCACCAGCGTGGGCACCCCGGCGCCGAGCAGCTCCCCGGCGCGGGACTTCTCGGGCCGCCCCGGCGGGTGCAGCGGGAACGCCAGGGCCAGGGCGCCGGCCGCGCCCAGCTTGGCGGCGGTCCGGCAGGCCACCCGCGCCCCGGCGCTGCGCCCGCCCGCCACCACCGGCAGGCCGGGCGCCGCCAGGGCGGGCCACAGCCCCCGCCAGCCCTCGTCCAGCACCTTGGGCGCGGCGGCGACCTTCTTCCCGGCGACCCGCCAGGGCTGTTCGACCAGGGCCACGGTGGTGCCCAGCGCGGGCAGGGCGGCGGCCAGCGCCTGCAGGTCCCGCGCCTCGATCCCGCCGCCCGCGCCGTGGCCGACGGCGAGCACGAGGGAGGCACCGGGGGCGGTGTGCCAGGTGATGCGGGCCTGGCCCGCGGGGGTGTCGACGCTCTCGGTGCGGGTGGTCATGGGGCCCATCCTGCCCCGGGCCGCTCCTCAGAAGAGCGTGCCCTCCTCCGGCGCGGCGAGCTCCGTCAGCAGCTCGGGCCCGTTGTTGCGCACGCTGCTCACGGCGGTGGACACCGGGTACGCCCGCATGAGCCCGCCCGGTGGCGGCGCCAGCAGGTCCCGCAGCGAGCCCTCGGTGTCCGTGTCCGCGGGGTCCAGCCAGCGGTCCCACCGGTCCGGGGTGAGCATCAGCGGCATCCGCGGGTGGATCTCGGACAGGGAGCGCGGCCCCTCGGCGGGAGCGGTGGCCAGCGGTCCGGTCTCGGCCTCCGTGGTGATCACCGAGCAGGTCACCCGCCAGGCGAGCGGGTGCTGGTCGGGCAGGGTCCGGTCGCGCCAGAACTCGTATATCCCCGCCATGGCGAAGACGGTGTCGTCGGCGGGCAGCACGAAGTAGGGCTGTTTGCGCGCCCGCTTCTTCTTCCCCTCGACCTCCAGCTGCCGTTCGTCGTGGGCGGTGACCCACTCGTAATAGCCGTCGGCGGGGATGATGCAGCGGCGCTGTGCGAACGCCCGGCGGAAGGACGGCTTCTCGGCCAGCGTCTCGGACCGGGCGTTGATCATGCGGGCGGCGCCGTCGGGGTTCTGGGCCCAGGAGGGGACGAGCCCCCACTTCAGGACGCGCAGCTGCCGAACCGGACGCGGGTCCGCCGCGTCTTTCAGGAGACGGTCGAGGACGACGTGGACCTCCTTCGTCGGCGCCACGTTCCAGTCGGGGGCCAGGGTCTCCTCGGGCTCCCACTTCTCGATGCCGAAGAGCTCGACCAGGTCCTCGGGCCTGCGACTCGCTGCATACCGTCCGCACATGGCTGCCACACTGCCATGCGACCCGACCACCACCGCAAGGAGTCCGCCACTCTATGGACAGCACCACGACGGCCGCCGGTCTGTGGGACCGGCTCACCGGCATACAGGCCTCGCCCCCCGTGTGGGTGGTGATCGTGACGGGCGTGCTCGCGCTGTGCGCCGTGGCGCCCCACCCGGTGTGGCGGCTGTCCCGCAACGCCGTGACCATCGCGCACGAGGGCGGCCACGGGCTGCTGGCCCTGCTGACGGGACGCAAGCTGGACGGCATCCGGCTGCACTCGGACACCAGCGGGGTCACCCTCAGCCGGGGCCGGCCGACCGGGATCGGGATGGTCCTGACCGCCGCGGCCGGGTACACGGCCCCCTCGCTGCTGGGCCTCGGCGGGGCCGCACTGCTGTCGGCCCACCGGATCACGGTGCTGCTGTGGGCGGCGACGGCCCTGCTGGTGGCGATGCTGGTGATGATCCGCAACGCGTACGGCGTCCTGACGGTGGTGCTGGTCGGCGGGACCTTCGTGCTGGTGTCCTGGCAGACACCCGCCGAGGTGCAGGCACTGTTCGCGTACGCCGTGGTGTGGTTCCTGCTGCTGGGCGGCGTACGGCCGGTCTTCGAGCTGGGCGCCATGCGCCGGCACGGCGGAGCCCCCGACTCCGACGCCGACCAGCTCGGCCGGCTCACCCACGTCCATCCGGTGGCCTGGCTGCTGCTCTTCCACGCCGTCGCGCTGTGTTCGCTCATCGGTGGCGGGCGCTGGCTTCTCGGCCTCTGAGACGGGGCCCCGCACAGGCCGCGATCAAGATCTGGGGCCGTGGCGAGCCACTAAAGTGGTCGACATGACCGAGACCCCCGCTCTCCCCGCCCTCTGGCCCGCGCCGCTTGCCGACGGAACCGTCCAGGCCACCGTCTCCGTGCCCGGGTCGAAGTCGGTCACCAACCGCGCCCTGGTGCTCGCGGCGCTCGCCGCCGAGCCCGGCTGGGTGCGCCGCCCGCTGCGTTCGCGCGACTCCCGGCTGATGGCCGATGCGCTGCGTGCGATGGGCGTCGGCATCGAGGAGACCGTCTCCTCCAGCTCCGGCTCCGGCTCCGGCGGCCAGGCCGGTGGCGAGGCGTGGCGGGTCATCCCGGCGGCCCTGCACGGCCCGGCCACCGTCGACGTCGGCAACGCGGGCACGGTCATGCGCTTCCTGCCCCCGGTCGCCACGCTCGCCGCGGGCGACATCCGCTTCGACGGCGACCCGCGCTCCTACGAGCGTCCGCTCGGGCAGGTCATCAACGCCCTGCGCGCGCTGGGCGCCCGGATCGACGACGACGGCCGGGGCGCCCTGCCCATGACCGTCCAGGGCGGCGGGGCCCTGGAGGGCGGCACGATCGAGATCGACGCCTCGAACTCCTCGCAGTTCATCTCGGCGCTGCTGCTGTCCGCTCCCCGGTTCAACCAGGGCGTCGAGGTCCGCCACGTCGGCACCACCCTGCCCTCGATGCCGCACATCCGGATGACGGTGGAGATGCTGCGGGCGGCGGGCGCCCAGGTCGACACCCCGGAGGCGGGCGGCGAGCCGAACGTGTGGCGGGTGGCGCCGAGCGCTCTGCTGGGCCGCGACATGATCGTGGAGCCGGACCTGTCGAACGCCCAGCCGTTCCTGGCGGCGGCCCTGATCACCGGCGGCACGGTGACCATCCCGGACTGGCCGCGGCGCACCACGCAGCCGGGCGACGAGCTGCGCCGGATCTTCACGGAGATGGGCGGCTCCTGCGAGCTGACCGACGCCGGGCTGGTCTTCACCGGCAGCGGCAAGATCCACGGCATCGACGTGGACCTGGGCGAGGTCGGCGAGCTGACCCCCGGCATCGCCGCCGTGGCCGCGCTCGCCGACTCCCCCTCCACCCTGCGCGGGGTGGCACACCTTCGGCTGCACGAGACGGACCGGCTGGCGGCCCTGACCGCGGAGATCAACGGGCTCGGCGGCGAGGTCACCGAGACCGCGGACGGCCTGCACATCCGCCCGCGCCCGCTGCACGGCGGGGTGTTCCACACCTACGACGACCACCGGATGGCCACCGCGGGCGCGGTGATCGGCCTGGCCGTGGAGGGCGTGGAGATCGAGAACGTGGCGACGACCGCGAAGACGCTGCCGGACTTCCCGAGGATGTGGGCCGACATGCTGGGCCAAGCGCGGGTTGCGGGAGCGTAGGGACCGTCATGCGCAGGTACGGCAAGCACACCGACGAGGACGACATCCGGCAGCGCCCCAACCCCAAGGGCAACCGGCCCCGGACCAGCATCCGGCCCAAGCACGAGGACGCCTCCGAGGGGTTCGTCCTGACCGTCGACCGCGGGCGGCTGACCTGCCTGGTCGAGAACCGCACCGTCCACGCGATGAAGTCCAGGGAACTGGGCCGCAAGGCGGCGGTGGTCGGCGACCGGGTGTGGATCGTGGGCGATCTGACCGGCAAGAAGGACACGCTCGCGCGGATCGTGCGGATCGAGGAACGCAAGTCGGTGCTGCGGCGCACCGCCGACGACGACGACCCGTACGAGCGCGTGGTCGTGGCCAACGCCGACCAGCTGGCGATCGTCACGGCGCTGGCCGACCCGGAGCCGCGGCCCCGCATGATCGACCGCTGTCTGGTGGCCGCGTACGACGCCGGGCTGGAACCGCTGCTGGTGCTGACCAAGTCCGATCTGACCTCCGCGGACAAGATCCTGGAGATCTACTCGACGCTCGGTTTGAACTACGTGGTCACCAACCGCCAGGAGCTGGCGAACGGTGATGCGGCGGACCGGGTGCGGGAGCGGCTGACCGGCCGGATCACCGCCTTCGTCGGCCATTCGGGCGTCGGCAAGACCACCCTGGTGAACGCGCTCGTCGACGAGGGCCGCCGGCGCGCCACGGGCCACGTCAACGCGGTGACCGGCCGCGGCCGGCACACCACCACCTCGGCGCTCGCGCTGCCGCTGCCCTCGGGCGACGGCTGGGTCATCGACACCCCCGGTGTGCGCTCCTTCGGCCTGCACCACGTGGACCCGTCCCGGGTGATCCTGGCCTTCCCGGACCTCGTCCCGGGCACGGAGGGCTGCCCGCGCGCGTGCAGCCACGACGAGCCGGACTGCGCGCTCGACCAGTGGGTACAGGACGGCCACGCGGACCCGGCCCGGCTGTATTCGCTGCGGCGGCTGCTGGAGACGCGCGAGCGCCGCGAAGGGGACTGAGCGCCCGACGGGGTTTGGCCGCGATGGCCGAGGGTCAAGTCTGTCGTGATGCACTCGATGCACGAGCGCCCGAAGTGATGCGACGTCACGTGACACGGGGAGGCATACGCCATGGCGTGGCTGCTGGTCGTGGTGGCCGGGTTCCTGGAGACGGGTTTCGCGGTCTGCCTCAAGCTGTCCCACGGCTTCACCCGCCTGTGGCCGACCATCGCCTTCGCCGCCTTCGCACTCGGCAGCTTCGGCCTGCTGACGCTCGCCCTGAAGAAGCTCGACGTGGGCCCCGCGTACGCGGTGTGGACGGGCATCGGCGCCGCAGGGACGGCCATCTACGGCATGGTCTTCCTCGGCGACCTGGTCTCCACCCTCAAGCTCGTCTCGATCTCGCTGGTCATCCTCGGGGTCATCGGCCTCCAGCTGTCGGGCTCGGCTCACTGAGCACCCGCAGCAGGCGCATCAGCTCCCCGAGCCCCGGCTCCTCCCCGGGGGCTATCACGTAGGACAGCGCGAGGCGTACGGCGAGCTCGAAGCGTTGCGCCCCCTCCCCCGGCCGCAGCGCGACCGAGGCCCGGTCGCGGACGGCCCGCGCCAGTTCCCCGGGGCCGGGCGCCGGGACCCCCGGGCGCGCCCCCTGGCCGGGCGGCACCGGCAGGTTCCCGTCCCAGCACCCCGTCAGCAGGGCCCGTACGAGCGGACGCGCGCGGGCCGCCCGTACGGTCCACTCCGCGACCGAGGCGAGGCGCTCGCCGCCGGCCGCCGGGGAGCGCAGGGCCCGGTCCACCCCGTCGAGGTACCAGTCGGCCTCCCGCCGCACCAGGGCCCGCCCGAGGCCCGCCTTGCCGCCGAACTCGTTGTAGAGGGTCTGCCGGGACACCCCGGCGGCGGCAGCGACGTCGACCATCCGCACCGAGGGCCAGGGGCGCGTCGCGAGCGCCGCTCCCGCCGCTTCCAGCAAGGACTCCCGGGCTGCCGGCATCCGCGCCTCCCCGCTCCGCTTTCCCCGCTGGGCCTTCCTGCCAGAGTTGACGGGTCGACAGATCCTGTCAAGGGCGCCTGCCGGCCGCTCCGTGGACGCCGTTCGCCGGGCCCGGGCAGGCTCGATACTGTTCGGTCATGCCCGAGTATGACGATGACCTGCGCCTTGCCCTTGAGCTCGCCGACGCGGCGGACGCCGCCACGATGCAGCGCTTCCGCGCCCTCGACCTGAAGGTCGAGACCAAGCCGGACATGACTCCGGTGAGCGAGGCCGACCAGGCCGCGGAGGAGATCGTCCGGGCCGGGATCGGGGCCGCGCGGCCCGCCGACGCGATCCTGGGCGAGGAGTACGGGCTCAAGGGCAGCGGCCCGCGCCGCTGGGTGGTGGACCCGATCGACGGTACGAAGAACTACGTCCGCGGTGTCCCCGTCTGGGCGACCCTGATCTCGCTGATGCAGGAGGGCGCCGACGGCGTGTTCCGGCCCGTGGTGGGCGTCGTGTCGGCGCCGGCGCTGGGCCGCCGCTGGTGGGCGGCGCGCGGCGCGGGCGCGTACGCCGGCGGTGCGCTGGGCGGGACCACCCCGATCGGCGTGTCGAAGGTGGCCTCCCTGGGCGACGCCTCGTTCGCCTACTCCTCGCTGGGCGGCTGGGAGGAGCAGGGGCGGCTCGACGGGTTCCTGGACCTGACCCGGCAGTGCTGGCGTACGCGCGGCTACGGCGATTTCTGGCCGTACATGATGGTCGCGGAGGGCTCGCTCGACCTGTGCGCCGAGCCGGAGCTGAACCTGTGGGACATGGCCGCCATCGCGGTCGTCGTCCAGGAGGCCGGAGGCCGGTTCACCAGCCTGGACGGGGTCGAGGGCGTACACGGCGGGAACGCGGCTGCTTCGAACGGGCTGCTGCACGAGGAGATGCTCGGCTACCTGCGCCCCCGCGCCTGAGCCGGGCGGGGGCCTGCACCCGGACAACCCGGTGCGCCCTCTTGATGACCCTCCGTGCCCGTGGGAATCTGGGACTCCTCCGCTTGTGCGCTTGTGAAGGCTTTCTCCAGCGGAGGGACTCTCCTCAGGAGGTGGCTCTCTTCATGCTCGTCCGTGACGCCATGAGCACCGTGATCCTCACCCTCGGACCCGCCCACACCCTCCGGCAGGCGGCCTGCCTGATGTCCGGCCGTCGCGTCGGCGCGGCCGTCGTCCTCGACCCCGACCACAGCGGCGTCGGCATCCTCACCGAACGCGACATCCTCAACTCGATCGGCGCCGGCCACGATCCCGACCGGGAGACCGTGGGCACCCACACCACCAACAACGTGGTGTTCTGCACCCCGCAGGCCACCGTCCAGGAAGCCGCCGAGGCGATGGTCCACGGCGGCTTCCGGCATCTGATCGTGCTAGAGGACGGCGGCCCCGTGGGCATCGTGTCCGTCCGTGACGTCATCCGCTGCTGGGCGCCCGCCCGCCGCACCGTCCCTGCGTGAACGCCGGAGGGCCGGCCCCCGCGGGGTCCGGCCCTCCGGCTTTCGGCGAGCGGGTCAGCCGCGAAGGGCCTGGACCGCGGCCTCCAGCCGCTTGCCGAAGTCGCCGTCCGCCTGGCGGAAGTTGTTGATCGCCCGCTCGGCGATGTCGTCACGGGAGACCTTGGCGATGAAGCCGGAGAGGTTCTCGATCAGACGGGACTTCTCGTCCTCGGACATCAGGCGGTAGAGGTTGCCCGCCTGGACGAAGTCGTTGTCCTCGCGGTGGACCGGCGCGGCGTGGTTGCCCGTGCCGCCGGTCAGCGAGAGGGACTGCCACAGCGGGCGGTCGATCTGGTGCGGACCGCCGAAGCTGTTCGGCTCGTAGTTCTTCGCACCCTTGTGGCGGCCGTCGTAGAGGAAGCCGTCACGGGAGTTGGTGCGGGCCTCGGTGGCGTGCGGCCGGTTCACCGGGAGGTGGTCGGCGTTGATGCCGACGCGGTAGCGGTGGGCGTCGCCGTACGCGAAGAGGCGGCCCTGGAGCATCTTGTCCGGGGAGGGACCGATGCCGGGGACGAAGTGCGCCGGAGAGAAGATCGACTGCTCGACCTCGGCGAAGATGTTCTCCGGGTTGCGGTTGAGCTCCAGCTTGCCGATCTCGATCGGCGGGTAGTCCTCGTGCGGCCACACCTTGGTGAGGTCGAACGGGTTGAAGCGGTACTCGGCCGCCTCGGCCGCCGGCATGATCTGGACCTGCACGGTCCAGCTCGGGAAGTCGCCGCGCTCGATGGCCTCGCGCAGGTCGCGCTGGTGCGAGTCGGGGTCCTCGCCGGCGAGCTGGTTGGCCTCGGCCTGGGTGAGGTTCTTGATGCCCTGGTCGGTCTTGAAGTGGTACTTGACCCAGAAGACCTCGCCGGCCTCGTTGTTCCACTGGTAGGTGTGGGAGCCGTAGCCGTTCATGTGGCGGTAGGACGCAGGGATGCCGCGGTCACCGAAGAGCCAGGTCACCTGGTGGGTGGACTCGGGCGACAGGCCCCAGAAGTCCCAGACGTTGTCCGCCTCGGTCGAGCCGGTGTACGGGTCGCGCTTCTGGGTGTGGATGAAGTCGGGGAACTTGATGGCGTCCTTGATGAAGAACACCGGCGTGTTGTTGCCGACGAGGTCGTAGTTGCCCTCTTCGGTGTAGAACTTCAGCGCCCAGCCTCGGGGGTCGCGCACCGCGTCGGCGGCACCGAGGTTGCCCGCGACGGTCGAGAAGCGCAGGAAGGTCTCGGTCTGCTTGCCGACCTCGGACAGGAACTTCGCCCGGGTCCACTGCGAGACGTCACGGGTGAGCGTGAAGGTGCCGTGGGCACCGGCGCCGCGGGCGTGCACCACGCGCTCCGGGATGCGCTCGCGGTTGAAGTGGGCGAGCTTCTCCAGCAGGAGCTGGTCCTGGACCAGGACGGGGCCGCCGATGCCCGCGGTCTCGCTGTTCTGGTTGTCGGCGACCGGCGCCCCGGCCTCCGTGGTGAGCGGTCCCTGCGTCACGTGCGCCTCCTGCGTCATTCCTGCGTGTCCTGTCCTCGGCCTCTGCCGTACTCGATCCTACGATGGACTTTGTCTAAGTCAAGCAAGCATCCAAGTCCGCACTGGTTCGGGAGTTACACCGAATCCCCTCGCTGTTAGGCTGGTGTCCATGAGTGACCTGCTGGAACGACTTCGCGGACGCGGATGGCGCATGACCGCACAGCGGCGTGTCGTGGCCGAGGTGCTCGACGGTGACCACGTTCACCTGACGGCGGACGAGGTGCACGCGCGCGCGGTGGAGAAGCTGCCCGAGATCTCCCGCGCCACCGTCTACAACACCCTGGGCGAGCTCGTGTCCCTCGGCGAGGTACTGGAAGTCTCGACCGACCGCCGCGCCAAGCGGTACGACCCGAACGCGCACCAGCCCCACCAGCACCTGGTCTGCGCACAGTGCGGCTCGATCCGGGACGTCCACCCGGCGGGCAACCCGCTGGCCGACCTGCCGGACGCCGAGCGCTTCGGCTTCGTGGTGTCGGCGGTCGAGGTGACCTACCGGGGCCTGTGCCCGAACTGCGCGGACGCGTGAGCGGCGCGGCACGCCGCTGAGGAAGCAAGCAGGGCCGGGGGCCGCAGCCCCCGGCCCTTTGCGCGTGCCCGAACGGGCTCCTTGCGTAGGCCCGAAGGGGGCCGGAAACGACTGAAGGCCCGGATCCAAGGATCCGGGCCTTCAGCCTTCAGTAGCGGGGACAGGATTTGAACCTGCGACCTCTGGGTTATGAGCCCAGCGAGCTACCGAGCTGCTCCACCCCGCGTCGGTAAACCCAACGTTACGTGACACCCCGCGACACATGCAAATCGGTTAACGGGCGCGGACCTGCGGCCGGGGTTTCGGGCCCCGGCCGCAGGTCACGCGGACAGCTCCTCGGCCAGCGCGTCGCGCAGCCGCGCCGCCCGCTCCGAGACCTCCGCCGGCCCCAGCTCCATGGCGCGGACGCACCACTTCTGCCCCTCCGCCAGATCCCCGTGCCGGGCCGCCAGCAGCCCCAGCCGCAGCGCCGCCCGGCCGTGGCCGGCGACGGCCGCACGGGTCCACCACAGGGCCGCCTCCGGCTCGTTCCCCTCCCGGGCGAGCAGCAGCCCGAGGTTGAAGGCGCCGTTGCGGGAGCCGGCCTCCGCCGCCTCCCGGTACCACCGGGCGGCCGCGGCGAGCTCGCCCCGCGCGGCGGCCAGCATCCCGACCCGCACCTGCGCGCGGCGGTGCCCGAGCTCCGCGGCCCGCTCGTACCACTCCTCGCTCTCGGTCTTCGGGGCTCCGCCCACCGGCTCGCCCAGGGCCACCGGCTCCGGGGGCGGAGCCAGCGATTCGAGCAGCGCGGCCAGCCGGAACGCGGCCTCGGCGCTGCCGCCGCCCGCCGCGCACCGCAGGTGCCGCTCGGCCGCCCGCTCCTCGCCGTCCCGGACCAGCGCGATGCCGACCTGGAGCGCGGCGTCGGTGTGCCCGGCGGACGCGGCCCGCTCGTACCACTTCAGGGCGGTGCGGTCCTCGTCCCGGCTCGCGAACAGGATGCCGAGGTTGAAGGCGGCGTCCACGCTGCCGGCTTCCGCCGCCTTCGAGAACCACGGCTCCGCCCCGGCCGCGTCGCCGACCTGGAGCAGCATGATGGCGAGGGCGTTGGCCGCCTCCCGGTGCCCCGCGTAGGCGGCCCGCCGGTACCACTGCTCGGCCTGCGCGGTCCGGTCCTGTGCGGCGCACAGCAAAGCAAGGTTGTACGCCCCGTTCTGGTCGCCCGCGTCCATGGCGGTCCGGTACCACTTCTCCGCGGTCTCGGTCTCCCCCCGGGCGGCGTGCAGGGCACCCAGCGCGTTCGCGGCGTTGCCGTCGCCGTCCTGCGCGGCGCGGTTCCACCACGCGACGGCGCTCTCCTCGTCACCGGCGTCGCGCAGCAGGAAGCCGAGCGCGCACGCGGCCCGGGCCTCGCCCTGCTTGGCGGAGGTCAGGTACCAGCGGGCGGCCTCCTTGAGCTCGCCGCGGGCCTCCAGGAGGGCGCCCAGGTGCAGCGCGGCCCGCCGGTGGCCGCGCGCGGCGGCCTGCCGGTACCACTGCTCGGCCTCTGCGGGGTCGCCCTTGCGCAGGTGCCGGGCCAGCCGGTAGGCGGCCTCGCGGTGGCCCTGTTCGGCGGCCTGGCGGTACCACCGCTCGACGCCCTTGTCCCCGCGGTGCTCCAGCAGCTCGGCCAGGCCGTACGCGCCCAGGGCATGACCGGATTCCGCCGCCTGGCGCAGCCAGTACTCGGCGGCGGGCTCGTCCCCGCGTTCGCGGAAGTGGCGGCCCAGGGCGTGCGCGGCCGGCGCGGAGCCGGCCACGGCGGCGACCCGCCACCAGCCGGCGGCCTCGTCCGGGTAGCCCCGCTGGAGCAGCAGCACCCCGAGGTTGTTGGCGGCGGCGCGGTCCCCCTCCGCGGTGGCCCCCCTCAGGTACGGCTCGGCGCCGTCCAGGTCTCCGCGGCGCAGCAGCAGCGCCCCGAGCACGCTCATCGCGCCCGGGTCGCCCCGGTCCGCCGCGACCCGGTGCCGTGCCTCCAGCTCGGCGTCGCTCGCCGGGTCGGTCTCGGCGAACATTTCCTCCGCGAAATCCGCATCGGTCAGTGCGGTCTGCGCGTTAACGACCGGAGCCTCCTCCATGGCCTCTGTGCCCGATGCGGCTGCCGTCCTCACAAACCGCCCTGCCTCCAGCAGAGTTGACCTGTCCCCCATAAATCCCATCGTCGCATCACCTGCTACCCGCGTACACCTGGTATGTCGCAGCCTGTGAGGTCACTACAGCGTTTTGTCGACATGCCCACAGAGAGATAAGTCAAACACGCTCCGCCCCCAACTCACCCGCCCCGGCTACCTCATGCTCCCCATGCACCCGTCCCGGGCACGACGAAGGCCCGGATCCCATGGATCCGGGCCTTCATCTTCAGTAGCGGGGACAGGATTTGAACCTGCGACCTCTGGGTTATGAGCCCAGCGAGCTACCGAGCTGCTCCACCCCGCGTCGGTGAAACCACAGTATCACGACGCGGGGCCGAGCCATTACGCCGGTCGCTCAGCCCCCGGGCTTGGGGGTCGTGAGCTTCGCCTCCGCGTCGATCGCCCGCTTCAGCGCCGCCTTGATCTCGTCCTGCGCCTTGCCGAACGCCGCCCAGTCGCCGGCCTGGCGGGCCTTCTCGGCGTCCTCGACGGCCTTCTGGGCATCCGCGAGCGCGGCCTTGACCGTCGGGTCCTGGGCGGTCGGCGGCGTGGCCGTCCCGTCGCCCGGCGGGGTCACCGGCGTCGTCGGCACGGTCGGCGCCTCCGCCCCGAAGACCACGTTCAGCGCCTTCTCCAGCGTGTCCTCGAACGCGGTCTGGCCGCCGTAGGTCACCAGCACCTTGCGCAGCAGCGGGTACTTCAGCCCGGAACTGCGCACGTACACCGGCTCCACGTACAGCATTCCGCCGTCGAGCGGCACGGCGAGCAGATTGCCGTACTCGACCTCGGAGTCGCCGCCGCGCAGCAACCGGATCGACTCGGCGATCTTCGGCTCGGACTGGAACTTGCTCTGCACCTGGCCCGGGCCGTCGACCGGCTTGCTGGTCGGCAGCTTCAGGATGCTGATCTTGCCGTAGTCCGGGGTGCCGGGATCGGCGTTGACCGCCATGAAGGCACTCAGGTTGGGCCGCTCGTTGGGCGTGAAGGTCGTCGTGAGGGAGAAGACCTGGTCCTTCTCCTTCTGGTCCGGCATCTTCATCGACAGGTAGTACGGCGGAACGGCCGTACCGGCCTTGGTCGTCGGGTCGTCGGGGACGGCCCAGGCCTCACTGCCGCTGAGGAAGGTCTGCGGGTCCGTGACGTGGTAGCGGGTCAGCAGCTCGCGCTGGACCTTGAAGAGGTCCTGCGGGTAGCGCAGGTGCTCCATGAGCGACTTGGGGATCTCGCTCTTGGTCTTGACCGTGCCGGGGAACGCCTTCATCCAGGTCCGCAGGACCGGGTCCTTGGTGTCCCACTGGTAGAGGCTGACCGTGCCGTCGTACGCGTCGACGGTCGCCTTCACCGAGTTGCGGATGTAGTTGACCTGGTTCTCCTGCGCCACCACCGCGCGCTGGCTGTTGGTCAGCGAGTCCGCGGTGCTCTGGCCCAACGTGGTGCGCGAGGCGTAGGGATAGCCGTTCGTCGTCGTGTAGGCGTCGACGATCCACTTGATCCGGCCGTCGATGACCGCCGGGTACGGGGCGCCGTCGATGGTCAGCCACGGGGCGACCGCCTCGACGCGCTCCTTGGGCGTGCGGTGGTAGAGGATCCGCGAGCCGTCCCCGATGGCACCGGAGTAGAGGATCTGGGGCTCGCTGAAGGCCAGGGCGTACGCGGCCCGGTTGACCGGGTTGTCCAGGTTGACACCGGAGTCGCCCTGGTAACTCGTCTCCTTCTCGCCCTTGTCGTCCGAGTAGTCGAGCTCCTTCTGCGGGCCGCCGACGATCGAGTACTGCTTCGTCTGCTCGCCGTAGTAGATGCGCTGCTCGAAGTCGGTGCCGAACATGCCCTTGGAGGGCAGGTCGGACTGGGTGAAGTCGGGGGCGCCCTGGTCGCCGACGGTGGTGCCCTTGGCGGCGACCACGCCGTATCCGTGGGTGTACTTGAAGTGGTCGTTGATCCAGTTGTTCTTCGGGATGCCGCCGATGTTCAGCTCACGCAGCCCGATGACGGTGTCCTGGCCCTTGTACCGGTCCACGGCGAGCGTGGACGGGAAGGCGTAGTACCCCTTGACCTGCTGGAGCTGCTGGAACGCCGGGGAGACGATGTTGGGGTCGAGGAGGCGGACGCTGGCCGTGGTGTCGGCGGCCTGCCGCAGCTTCGACTTGTCCTGCGTCTGCGGCACGCCCGGGTAGTCCTTCACCTCGGACCGGTCGATCCCGTACGCGTCGCGGGTGGCCTTGATGTTCTTCTCGACGTACGGCGATTCCTTGGCCTGCTCATTGGGCTGGACCTGGAACTTCTGGACGATCGCCGGATACAGCCCGCCGATCAGGATCGCCGAGAGCACCATCAGGCCGAAGCCGATCACCGGCAGCTGCCAGGTGCGGCGCCACAGGGTCGCGAAGAAGAGCACGGCGCAGATGGCGGCGATGGCGACGAGGATCGTCTTGGCCGGGAGGTACGCGTTCGCGTCGACGTAGCGCAGGCCGGTCCAGTTGTCGGCGGCCTTGAAGTCGCTGGACTTCACCGCGAGCCCGTACCGGTCCAGCCAGTACGCGACCGCCTTGAGTGTGACGAACAGGCCGAGCAGCACCGATAGGTGCCCGGTCGCGGCGGCGGTGGCCCGGGCGCCCGGGCTGGTCACGCGCAGGCCGCCGTACAGGTAGTGGACGACGACCGCGGCGATCACGGACAGCACGACCGCCGCGAAGCCGAAGCCGAGGAGGAAGCGGTACCAGGGCAGCTCGAAGGTGTAGAAGGACACGTCGAGGTGGAACTGGGGGTCCTCCTCGCCGAAGGGCACCCCGTTCACGTACATCAGCCAGGTCTTCCACTGGCCGGCCGCCGAGGCCCCCGCGATCATGCCGACGAGCGCGGCGATCCCGAGGAGCAGCCACTTCTTGTACGGGGCGATGCTCATCCGGTAGCGGTCGAGGCTCTGCTGCTCCATCGACATCGCGCTGAGCGGCGGCCGCAGCCGGTGGGCCAGCCAGAGGTTCAGCCCGACGGCGCCGGCCATCAGCAGGCCGAAGACGGCGAAGAGGCCGATCTTGGTCCACAGGGTGGTGGTGAAGACGGTGGAGTACTTGACGGAGCGGAACCAGAGCCAGTCGGTCCAGAAGCCCGCGAACATGACGAACGCCATGCCCAGGACGGCCAGCACGCCCAAGGTCATCAGAAGAGTGCGGGACCGCCGGGAGGGGCGGCCGACTCTCATCCGTGGCCCGGAGGGGCCTCCGCCGCGGTCCGGCATCTGGAAAGCCAAGGTGCGCACCTCGAAAGTCGCTGAGTCTGGTGATGGGGCATTTCAAAAGCTGGGCCCCCGATCGTAGGGCCCACTCATGCAACTTACTGAGGCTTTAGTCAGTTCCCGTTATCGGGTGGAAACGAGGCAGGATGTTGTCCATGTCCAACGTTTCCCCTTCCCCCGGCACGCCGATGGCGGCCAGCCCGCTCACCCGCGCCTGCCTTGAGATCGACGAGTACGCGGCCGGCCTGGGCTGGGACCAGCCCGCGCGGCTGTTCGCCCTCGTCGACACGGCCAAGCTCAAGAAGCAGGAGCCGCGTCTCGCAAGCCAGCTCGGCCTCGACCAGGACGACGCCGGCAAGTCCTCCCTCACCCCCATCGAGCAGGAAGAGCTGCCCGCCGGGACCCCCCTCGACAAGTTCCTGGGCACCATCGCCTGGCCCGACTCCGTCGTCGGCTGCGCCCTGACCGTGGAGCGGCTGATGCTGCCGCCGTCCGCGGAGGCCTCCGTACCGGAAGGGCTCGGCGACAAGCAGCTGGCGAAGTGGGTCGCCGGCCACCCGGAGCGGCAGGAGGTGCGCCTGACCGTGGCCGTGCTGCGCGACGGATCGCGCGAGTCTGCCGTACGGCTGCGGGAGAAGGACTCCTCGACCGAGGTGCTCACCGGCGGGGGCCTGGTGCCCGGGCTGGCGGAGGCGCTGGCCGCGACGTTCGCGTAACGCGGGGGCGGGCTCCCGCGGGGGGCTCCCCGCGGGCCGGGCCCTGCGGGAGCGGTCAGGGCGTGCCGCACTGCGGCAGCCCGGCCGGGTCCCCCTTGCCGATCTTCTCCAGCGCCCGGGTGGCGTCGCCGATGGTGGAGACCTTCACCAGGGTCAGGCCGTCGGGGACGTTCTTGGCGGCCGAGGCGCAGTTCTCGGCGGGGGTCAGGAAGTACTCGGCGCCGGCGTTGCGGGCGCCGATGGTCTTCATCTGGATGCCGCCGATGGGGCCGACCTTGCCCGTGTCGTCGATGGTGCCGGTGCCCGCGACGAACTTCCCGCCGGTCAGGTCGCCCGGGGTGAGCTTGTCGACGATGCCGAGGGAGAACATCAGGCCCGCGCTGGGGCCGCCGACGTCGGCGAGCTTGATGTCGATGGCGAACGGGAAGGTGTGGTCGGTGCCCGCCCGGATGCCGACGATGGCGTGCCCGTCGCCCTGCGCCTTGGCGGTGGTGATGGTGACCTTGGTCGGGCCGGTGGGCTCGCGGTGCGTCTTCTCGGCCTCGGCCGCTTCGGCGGCGGCCACGATGGTGAACTCGACCGGTTCGCCCGGCTTGTGCTTGGTGACGAGCCCGGCCACGTCGTCGGGGGCGGTGACCGCGGTGCCGTCGACCGCGCGGATCACGTCCCCGGCGTGCAGCTTGCCCTCGGCGGGGCTGCCCTTGACCACGGAGGAGACCACCACGCGGGTGCTGACTCCCGGGATGCCCAGCTGCTTGAGGGCCGCCACCTTGGCGCTCTCCTGCGACTGGCTGAACTCCTCGGCGTTCTCCTGGGTGGACTGCTCTTCCGTCTTGCCGTCCGGGTAAAGGTTCTCGTGCGGGACGACGATGTTGTCGCCGGACAGCCAGCCGTAGACCGCTTCCAGCAGGTTCATGTCGTAGTCCGCGCCCGTGACGCGGACGGTCGTCATGTTGAGGTGGCCGCTGGTCGGATAGGTCTTGCGGTCCGCGATGCTGATGACGGGCGCGCCGTGCGAGTCTCCGAGCGTGTTCACCGTGGGGCCCGGGCTCATCTCCGAGTACGGAACCTTGATGAACACCCCTGCGCAGAGCAGCGCGAACAGCATGAGCGTGGAGGCGAGCATCGTCGCAGTGCGGCGTGGCATGGATCGACAGTACGGGACGCGTCAGACGGCGTCGGAACCGGAGTGTGCCTCTGCCTTCACCCTGCTCTGCTCGGCCTTTCCCATGGCTTCACGGAACCTCGCGTAGCCCGCGAGCTCGGATATGTCACCTTGGGTACGGTCGCGGGCCGCCCAGCTGCCCCATATCGCTGCTCCGATCGCGGCGAACAGCGGAATCAGCAACCACGCCAGTGACGCCATGGACGTGTCTCCCTACCCCGAAGTGCGTGTCGTTGGTGGCTTCAACGCTCGTGCCCGTGGGGGGGTTACGCAAATCGAGGGCGTGTTGCGCGGCCGAACGGGTGGGACAGTACACCGCCCCGCCGACCGGGTTTCAACGACCCCCGGGTTGGGCACGCACCACCCCTCGCCGACCGTGCCGAGGTCGCCTCAGCAGGCGCCGACCCACTCCTCGGTGCCGTCCGAGAAGGTCTGGTGCTTCCAGATCGGGACCTCGTGCTTGAGGTCGTCGATCAGCATGCGGCAGGCCTCGAAGGCCTCCCCGCGGTGCGGGCAGGACACGGCGACGACGACCGCCAGGTCACCGACCGACAGGTCGCCGATGCGGTGGACGGCGGCCAGGGCGCGCACCGGGTACTTCGCCACGACGCGCTCGGCGATGCGGCGCATCTCGGCCTCGGCCGTCGGGTGGCAGGAGTAGCCGAGCGAGTCGACGTCCGCCCCTCCGTCGTGGTTGCGCACCGTGCCGACGAAGAGCGTCGTGCCGCCCGTCGCGTCGTCGCCGACGGCCTGGAAGACCTCGTCGATCGACAGCGGGGTCTCGCGGATCTGGAGCAGCCGGATCGGGTCCGGAGCGGCCTGCTCGCCGGGGTGGTCGAAGTGCGGTGCCATGCCTTCCATCGTGCCCTAGCCTCCATGGTCGCGAAATAGCCGATTCACCCGTGCCGCGCCCCCGCACTTGGGAGCCTCCTACAGGACCGCGCCCGCCCCTGGCACCGCAGCGGTCAGATCCCGCGCCGCCGGCGGGCCCGGCGGACCACCGCGGCGGCGCCCAGCAGCGCGACCGTGGCACCCGCCGCACCTGCGGCCGTGGCGTCCTTGCGGCCGAGCCTGCGGCCCGCGACGGTGTGCCGGCCCGCGACCTCCTGCAGGAGCTCGGCGAGCACCTCCTCGTTCGTCCAGCGCGGCCGCCAGCCCGCCGCGTGCAGGCCGCTGACGCTGACCACCCAGGGGTGCATGGTGTACGCGAGGTCGCCCGCAGGGGACGGCGTGAGGCCGATGCGGTGCAGCCGGGCCGCCGCACCGAGCGCGACCGCGGACGGCAGCTCCATCCGGCGGATGCCGCTGAGCTCCTCGACCTCCTCCTGCTCCAGCCAGCCCTCGCAGCCCACCGCGAGCTCGCCCTCGACCTTCTCCAGGGCGGCGTACTCCAGGGCGCTGACCAGGTCCTCGACATGGCAGAACTGCCAGGTCGGCCGGGATCCGGCCACCACCAGCAGGCGCGGGGACTCGAAGTAGCGGGTCAGCGCCGTGTCGGTGCCGCCGACCAGCACGGCCGGGCGGATCACGGTCACGTTCAGCCCCGGGTGCGCACGCGGGGCCCGGCGGCCCAGCCGCTCGATCTCCAGCAGGTCGCCGACGCCGGTCGCCTCGGCCGTGGCCCGCAGCTCGGAGTCCTCCGAGAGCGGGATGTCGTTGTCCGGCAGGGCCCCGTAGACCATCGCCGAGGTGCAGAGCACGACCCGGTGCACCCCGGCCGCCGCTGCCGCCGTCAGGACGGTCTGGGTGCCGCGCACGTTGTACGCGGTACGGGCCGCCGGGTCCGTCTCCAGGTCCAGGTCCAGCGCGAGGTGGACCACCACGTCGGCGCCGCGGAGTTTCTCGGCGATCGCCGGGTCGCGTACGTCCAGGACGTGCCACTGCGCGGCCGCGCAGTCGCCGCGCCGCTCGTCGATGGCGACGACCTGCTTGACCTCGTCGGAGTCGACCAGGCGGTTCACGAGTGCCGCTCCGACGCCGGACGCGGCGCCCGTGACGGCGATCACGGGGCTCGGGCGTCGGGGGGCCGACTGGTTTCGCGGCTGGCGAACGCCCTGGGCGCCGTCACCGTGCTCAGGGCGGTCTTCGCCGTCGTGCGGCGGGCGAAGCTGCGGATCTGGGGAACTCACGGGGCGTCTCCAGCGGTTGTCTTCAGTAGGGACGCGCCGTGACGCGTGCCCACCAGTTGGCGTCCATCCTGCCGCAGCGCGGGAGTGGGTGGAGCACCGAGCCCGGAAGCGGGTCCGGTGTCTACGCTGGGTGGTGTTGTCGGACCATCGCCCGTCGGCTCCCGCCGGCGGCCCTACGAGCCGAGGAAACCCGTGAGCGACACCCCATTCGGATTCGGCCTTCCGCCGGAGGAGCCGGAGAACGGCGACGAGGGCAAGAAGAAGGGCAGTCAGGGCGGCCAGGGCGGCCCGAATCCGTTCGGGTTCCCCGGCGGCATGGGCCTGCCGGGAGGCGCCGGCGGCCCGGGCGGTGCGGACAATCCCTTCGCCGCGATGTTCGGCGCGATGAACCCGAACGACCTGGGAGCGGCCTTCCAGCAGCTCGGCCAGATGCTCAGCTACGAGGGCGGTCCCGTGAACTGGGACATGGCCAAGGACATCGCCCGCCAGACCGTGGCGCAGGGCACGGCGGACGGCGTCAAGGACACGAGCGTCGGCCTCGCCGAGAAGTCCGCGGTGGAGGAGGCCGTACGCCTCGCCGACCACTGGCTGGACGGGGTGACCTCGCTGCCCTCGGGCGCCACCACGGCCGTCGCGTGGAGCCGCGCCGAGTGGGTCGAGGCGACCCTCCCGGTGTGGAAGGAGCTCGTGGACCCGGTCGCCGAGCGCGTCGGCGCGGCCATGGGCAATGTGCTGCCCGAGGAGATGCAGGCCATGGCGGGCCCGCTGCTCGGCATGATGCGCTCGATGGGCGGGGCCATGTTCGGCCAGCAGATCGGGCAGGCCGTGGGCGTGCTCGCGGGCGAGGTCGTCGGCTCGACCGACATCGGCCTGCCGCTGGGCCCGGCCGGCAAGGCGGCGCTGCTCCCGCTGAACATCGAGGGCTTCGGCAAGGACCTCGGCGTCCCCTCCGAGGAGGTGCGCCTCTACCTGGCGCTGCGCGAGGCGGCCCACGCGCGGCTGTTCGCGCACGTGCCGTGGCTGCGTTCGCACCTGCTCGGCACGGTCGAGGGGTACGCGCGCGGCATCAAGGTCGACACCTCGAAGCTGGAGGACGTGGTCGGCCAGATCGACCCGACCAACCCGGAGCAGCTCC
Source organism: Streptomyces sp. NPDC044571 (assembly GCF_040647115.1). Taxonomy (NCBI): domain Bacteria; kingdom Bacillati; phylum Actinomycetota; class Actinomycetes; order Kitasatosporales; family Streptomycetaceae; genus Streptomyces; species Streptomyces sp. NPDC044571. The sequence continues at coordinate 36,645 of NZ_JBEZBN010000023.1, read as the reverse complement.
AGGAAGCGCTCCAGGGCGGCATGTTCCAGCCGCAGGACACCCCGGAGCAGAAGGCGGCCCTGGCCCGCCTGGAGACGGCCCTCGCGCTGGTCGAGGGCTGGGTGGACGCCGTCGTGCACGAGGCGGCCAAGCCCCGGCTGACCTCGGCGGACGCCATGCGCGAGACCATGCGCCGGCGGCGCGCCTCGGGCGGACCGGCGGAGCAGACCTTCGCGACCCTGATCGGCCTGGAGCTGCGCCCGCGCCGGCTGCGCGACGCCTCGCGGCTGTGGGCCTCCCTCACCGACGCGCGCGGCATGGAGGGCCGCGACGGGCTGTGGGAGCACCCGGACATGCTGCCGACGGCCTCCGACCTCGACGACCCGGACGGGTTCGTGCACCGTGAGCAGCTGGACTTCTCGGAGATCGACAAGATGCTCGGTGAGGCCGCGCAGAAGCGGGAGCAGGGCGACGGCAAGGGCGAGGGCGAAGACCAGAAGTGAGCCTGCACGAAGACGCGGTCCGCGTCCTGGAGTCCTACGAGGACCAGCCCGACCTGCGCGACCTGTACCTGGAGCACCTCGGCACGCATCCCGACGGGGTGTACAAGCCCTGCACGGCCGGGCACATCACCGGCAGTGCGCTGGTGGTCGACCCGGAGCGGGGGCGCGTGCTGCTGACCCTGCACAAGAAGCTCGGCATGTGGCTCCAGATGGGCGGCCACTGCGAGCCCGGTGACACGACGCTGGCCTCGGCGGCGCTGCGGGAGGCCGTCGAGGAGTCCGGGATCGGCACGGGGCTGAGCCTGCTGCCGGGCGGCCCGGTGCGGCTGGACCGGCATCCGATCCCGGCACCGTGCAACTGGCACCTGGACGTGCAGTACGCGGCCCTGGCGCCGGCCGGGGCCCTGGCCGAGATCAGCGAGGAGTCGCTCGACCTGCGCTGGTTCCCGTACGAGGAGGTGGCGTCGGTGGCCGACGCCTCGGTCGTACGGCTGGTGGAGGCGACCCGGGCGCGGCTCTGACGCCCTGGGGAGGACGGGTGAGGGGCGGCCCGCGGATGCGGGCCGCCCCTCACGGCATGGCGGCCCGTGGGCCGCCGGTGGTGCGTGGTGCTCAGTTCCAGGCGTTGTTCTGGTTCTGGGCGTGGGCGCCGTGCTGGCCCATGCCGAACTGGGCCGCGACGCCCTGGCCGAGCTGGGCGTTCTGCGGCGGCAGCACCTCGCTGGGCTGCACCAGCGCGAAACCGGTGCCGAGGAAGCTGAGCTCCCAGCCCTCGCCCGTGTTGCCGCGCCGCCGCCAGACGCCGCTGGAGTGCGTCTGGGCCTGCATCTGCACGCGCAGCGAGGTGGACCAGGCGACGATCGCGTCGGCGTCGGCGTTGACGTACTTGTCGGGCGTGACCTGCATCATCAGCGGCTGCCCGGAGGTCATCAGCGCGACCTTGCCGCGGCCGCTGATGTTGAGCTGGTACTTGCCGGAGCCGGAGATCCCGTACTGGCTGTCCACCGCGATGACCTCGGTGTGCAGCGTGGAGTCCAGGGCCAGCACGTAGCTGCTGTCGACGGTGAGGCCGTCGTGGTCCACGTCCACCACGTGCACGTACTGGGCGAGGTTGGCCAGGTAGACCGTGCCCTGCCCGGAGCAGCGCATCAGGTCCAGGCCCTCGCCGGTGCGGCTGCGGGCGGTGCGCTGGGTGGTGTTCTGGTACTCGCCGTCGAAGTCGACGATCCCCTGGTAGGCGACCATCGCGCCCTTGCGGGCGAGGACGTCGTCGGAGCCGCTCAGCGTGACCCGCAGCAGCTGCGGGTTCTGCACGGTGTACCGCTCCTGGGACTGCGCCTCGGCGTGGGCGAAAAGTGCGCTCTGCATGATGTGTCCGCTCCCCCTCAGCCCCGGGTCCGGAGCCGGTCGGTGCTGTCCTCGCTGGGCTGTACGACGACGATGCCCTGGCCGGAGAAGGCCATCTGGTAGGCCTCCCCGCTTCCTCGGCCGATCATCGACGAGGCCTTGAAGCTGCGCTTCCCCTTGACCTTGAGGTTCGGCGACCAGGCGACGAGCGCGTCCGGGTCGACGTACGTCTCGTCCTCGCCGCGGCCGCAGTCGACCACGATCGGGGTGCCCCGGGAGGTGATCGCGACCCAGCCGGTGCCGGCGATCTGCACGTTGAAGAGGCCCTGGCCGGCGAACTTGGCCATGCCCTTGACCCGCTCGACGCCCCACTGGAGGTGGGCGTCGAAGGCGAGCAGGTTGGTGCCGTTGACGGACAGCGCGTCGTTGTTGAGGTTGATGACGACGACGTCCGCGCCGTAGTCGGCGAGGTAGAGAAGGCCGTCGCCGGTGCACTTCATCAGCGGTGCGCCCTCGCCGGTGAGCCACTGCGAGGCCATCTGGCGCAGGGCGGGCGGGTTGGGCTCGTACTGGACGAAGCCCTCGTAGGCGACCATCGATCCGGTGCGGGCGAAGAGGTCCTGGCCGCTCTGCATGGCGACCTTGAGCATGGCCCGGCCGTGGTTCTCCATACGGGCCGTGACGGGGGTGGGGGCGTAGCCCGCGAGCTGCTGGTTCATTGCGTTCATGACGGGCTCCCTCAGACCTCGTACGGCTGGACGACGATGAAGTTGCCGGGGGCGCCGCGGAACTGGAGGTTCACGGTCTCCCCGCTGTGGCCGGGGTAGGCGTTGCGCCGCAGCCGGACCTGGCTGGAGACGATCACCTGCGAGGCGGCGGACCACGCGACGATGGCGTTGCTGTCGGCGAAGGTCGTCGGGGTGACGGGCAGGACGACGGGCACGCCGTGCGTCTTGACGATCACCGTGCCGGTGCCCTGGAAGAGCATGGTGAACAGCGCGCCGCCCGGGATGCCGTGGCCCTCGATCCGGCGGACCTCGTGCTGGAGGGACTCGTCGAAGGCGAGGACGGACTCGGCCGAGACGCAGATCCCGTCGCCTTGGAGCTCAATGGCGTGCAGGTGGGCGCCGTTCTCGGCGAGGAAGACCTGACCGCGGCCGCTGCAGCGCATCAGCTGCATCTCCTGGCCGGTGGCGTTGCCGACGATGCGGCCGGCGAAGCCCGCGCCCTTGTAGCTGAAGTCGACCTTGCCCTGGTAGAGCACCATGCTGCCCTGGCGGGCGAGGACGGGCTGGCCGCCCATCGACAGGTCGACGCGCATGAGCTGCTGGTTCTGCGGGGTCCAGCGGGCGCCGGTGGGGGCTTCCTTGTACGGCTGGAGGGCGGCGGCGAGGCCGGCTCCGGCGGCGTGCGGGGCGCCTGCGTGCGGCGGGACCTGCCCGTAGCCGGGTTGCTGGCCGTACGGGGGCGGCTGCTGGCCGGGGACCTGGCCGTAAGGGGCGGGGGCCGGGGCGGGCGGCGGGACCTGGCCGTAGCCGGGCTGCCGGCCGTAACCCTGCTGCTGGCCGTGGCCGGGCACTTGGCCGTACGAGGGCGGGCCGGCCTGCTGCGGAGGCTGGGGCGGCTGACCGTACGCGGGGGCGGGCGCGCCCAGCGGCGCGACCATGGTGGGCGCCGAGTGCACCGGGGCCGCCGGCCCGGGGGGAGCCGGGGGCTGCTGGTACTGCGGGGCGGAGGCCGGAGGTTGCGGGGCCGGCGCCTGGGCGGCGGGCGCCTGCGGGGCGGGGGCCTGGACCGGGGCGCCGAAGGACGGCGCGGGGGCGGCGCCCTGCGGCGGCGGGGCGAATCCGGGCGCGGCGCCGCTCTGGGCCGGAGGCCGGGCCTGCGCGGACTGCTCCTCCTCGGCGACCTCTCCGCCGAAGTTCTCCAGCAGGGCGGCGAGGCCGCCGTCGAAGCCCTGGCCCACGGCGGCGAAGCGCCACACGTCCTTCAGGTAGAAGTCGCCGATCATCAGCGCCCGCTCGGTGCTGAACTCCGCACCGGTGAAGGAGTAGCGGACGACTTCCTCGCCGCCCGCCACGACGCGGATGTAGCCGGGGCCGATCTGCGACATCTGTCCGGGGCCGTCGATGGAGGCGGCGAAGGACAGCTTGTGGATGTTCGCCGGGATGCGGTCCAGCGTCACCCGGAAGGACTCGGTGTCACCGGCCTGGGCGCCGAGCTGCTGGATGGACTCCTCGGGCGACTTCGGCTGGTTGTAGAAGACGAAGTAGCGGTCGTCCGACAGCTGCTCATGGGCGTCGAGGCCGAAGCAGCTGATGTCGATGGCGAGTCCCGGCCCGGCGATCTGGACGCCTACGTACAGGTCCGTGCCTGCCGTCAGGTCGCTGATCCTGGCCTTGTGACCGCGTTGGAATTCCCTGGCCATACGTAACGACCGTCCCCCATCCCGACAGTGAATTGCGTGGCGCTCAGGCTAGCCGCAACTGCCGACATCCGGCCAAGCCGGTACCGATCCGGTACATCCCGTCCGGCCGCCGCCCGGGGTGCGGCCGCGGTCATTCGCCCCGGGCGGCGGGAACCGTGGGAAGGCGTTCGGCGGCGACGATTCCCTCCAGATAGCCGCGGGCCCGCTCGGTGCGCGGATAGGCCTCCAGCAACTCCCAGAAACGCGGCCCGTGTCCGGGCACGAGGAGGTGGGCCAGCTCGTGCAGCAGTACGTAGTCGACCACGTACTCGGGCATCCCCTGGAGGCGGTGCGAGAGCCGGATGCTGCCCTCGGCGGGGGTGCAGGAGCCCCACCGGGTGTTCTGGTTGGTGACCCAGCGCACGGAGCGGGGGCGGGCGCGGGAGCCGAAGTACTGCTCGGACAAACGCTCGGCGCGCGCGGTGAGTTCCGCGTCTCCCAGGGTGCGCTTGTTCTCCTGGGCCGCCAGCTTGTCGAGCATCACGCCCACCCAGCGCCGCTCCTCCGCCTCCGACATCCGGGCAGGGATGAGGACGACCGTACGGTCACCCTCGCGGTAGGCGGATACGGTCCTGCGGCGGCGCGCGCTCCGGCGGACTTCGACGGCGCGCTGGGGTGGGTCGGCGGACACGCCCAAGACCGTACCTGTTCGCCGCGGCCGAAGTCCCCCTGCTCCACGCTTCGAACATGATCGATTCCGCGGTGGCGCAGGAAACACACCGTTTCTCCATCTCATATGCCTAATAGGGCTTGCCTGTGGACAAATGCGGACGGGGAATCCGGGGGGCGGGCACTCTGCGGAGGAGTGGAAATCCAGAGCGGGATTCTGACGAGGGGGACGGCCATGTATCCGAAGGTGAAGCCGGCGCTGGCGAGGGCCTGGCGGGATCTGCAGACGGTGCAGTTCGGGGTGACGCCCGCGCATGCGGTGGTGCTGGAACCCGTGGACACGGCGACCGGATCGCTCATCGAGCGGATCGACGGGACGCGGGGGATGGAGCTGCTGCGGGCGGAGGCGGCGGGGATGGGGCTGCCGGAGGGCCAGGTGGACGGGCTGGTCCGGCGACTGGCATCGGCCGGGCTGCTCGACGACGCCACGGCGGGCGGCCCACGGGCCCAGGACATGCGTCGGCGCCCGAAGGAGCTGGAGCGGCTCGGTCCCGATCTGGGCTCCCTCTCCCTGGTCCACCGCGAACCGGGGGGCGACCTGCGGGGGGCTGCGGCGCGCCGGCAGATAAGAGTGCAGGTGCGCGGCAGCGGCCGGGTGGGCGCGGTGATCGCCGCGGTCCTGGCGGGAGCGGGCGTGGGCCGGGTCGAAGTGCTCGACGGCGGCCGGGTCGAACCGGGGGACGTGGCCCCGGGCGGGCTGGGACCGGCCGGCGTGGGCCGGCTGCGGGCCGAGGCCGCGGCCGGGCTGGTGCGGGCGTCGGCTCCGGGACGCGCGCCGCGGGCCGAGGAGCGCGAGGGCCCCGAGCCCGGGTTGGCCCTGGTGGTGGTCGCACCCCGGGACGGGCTGCATGCCTGGGCCCCGGATCCGGGCACGGCCGCCGACTGGATCGCCACGGGCACGCCCCACCTGTACGCCGGGGTGCTGGAGGGCACGGGAGTGGTGGGGCCGCTGGTGCTGCCGGGTGCCACGGCCTGCGCGGGCTGCATGGAGCGGGACCGGGTCGCGCAGGATCCCGCCTGGCCCCGGATGCTGGTCCAGTGGCGCTCGGCGCACCGCCGCCGGGCCGGCGGAGCCTGCGACCTGGGCCTGTCCACGGCGGTGGCGGGCCTGGCCGCGGCCCACGCCCTGTCCTTCCTCGACGGCGAACTCCCGGCCTCCACCGCCTCCCGCTGGGAGGCGGCCCTCCCGGGGCTGCACTGGGAGCGCACGGACGTCCGCCCCGACCCGGAGTGCCCGTGTGGCGCGGCGGTCCCGGTGGAAGAGGCGGTGCCGTCATGAGGAGGCTGTTACGACGGCTCCGCGATCCTGTCCTCGACGGTGCGGCAGAGCGGTTCGAGGCGGGGCTGCGCCGAGGGGACCACCAGCGCCAGGCTGCGCAGGGCGGCGAGCAGCTCACGCATCTGCCCAGGAGGCGGATTGCAGCCGAGGAACTCGGCAAGGTTCTGCTCGGCCTGCTCCCACCTTGGCCAAAGGCAGTGCGCAAGCAGGAGATTGCCCGCATCCGAAGCGGAACGGTCACCTGCGTCGCCAGGGGCGAGGATCTCGACCGTGCGCGCCAGCTCTCCGTCCCGATCCGGGTGCCGCAGCGCGTGCAGCACGACGGCCTTCTCGTAATGCGTCCAGGCGAAGCCAGGTTCGAGCTCGGTGGCGCGGGTGAGGTCGACCAGAGCCTCGTCGTACCGGCCGAGCAGACGGTAGGTGAGTCCTCGGGCGGTGAGGGCGGATGCGCCGGCCGGCCGGAGTGCGGCGGCCACGCCGTAGTCCGCCAAAGCCTCCTCGTACCTGCCCAGCAGGCGATGGACATCGCCCCGCTTGGTGGCTGCCCAGTGGTCGTCGGGACGGAGCTCGCCGAGGCGCGCGAAGTCGGCCAGTGCTCCCTCGAAGCGACCGAGCTTCTCAAGCAGCGACGCACGCAGGTGGAGAGCCCAGTGGTAGTCCGGGGCCCGCTCGACGACCCGGTCGAAGTCGGCCAATGCCTCCTCGTGCCGGGCCATCAAGCGGAAGGTCTCGCCCCGTCCGGTGAGGGCCCAGCTGGAATCCGGCTCGCGTTCGATGGCCCGGTCGAAGTCGGCCAGCGCCTCGTCGTACCGCTGCATCGATCGGTGGATGTCGCCTTTGCAGGCGAGGGCCCAGGCACTGTCGGGCCTCAGTTCGAGGGCGCGCCGCAAGTCAGCCAGGGCCTCCTCGTACCGCCCCAGGTATCGGTGCACGAGCCCGCGGCTGGTGAAGGCCAGGTCGTAGTCCGGGGCCAGTTCGATGGCACGGTCGAAGTCCGCCAACGCCTGCTCATAGCGCCCCCCGAGGGTGTGGGTGTTCCCCCGGTTCACACAGGCCCATGCGCTCCCGTCCCCGGTCTCCATGGCGCGGGTGAAGTCCGCCGTGGCTTCCTCGTGCCGGCCCGTCAGCTGGTGGACGATCCCGCGGATGGTGATCACCCAGTGCACGGTCGGGTCGAGCTCGACGGCGCGGTCGAGATCGGCCAGCGCCTCCTCGAACCGCTCGGCAAAGCGGTACGCGACCCCGCGGTTGGCCAGCGTCGGGAAGTCGCCGGGCTTGAGTTCGAGCGCGCGCGAGTAGTCCGCGATCGCCTCCTCGTACCGCTCCATGAGCTCGTGCGTCCGTCCAAGGCCGAAGTGGATGCGGGCGGCTTGGGGATCCAGGGCGAGTGCCTGGGCGTAGTCGGTCAGGGCCTGCGGATATCGCCCGGCGTTGCGGTGGTCTCGGGCACGGAGGGTCAAGGCCAGGCACCGGCCGTCGGGGGCGAGTCCGGCTCGGGTCAGGAGAAGGGTCAGGGTGGCGGTACCGGGGTCGGGCCGGGCCAGGGCCGTCTGGAGCCGCTCGCCCCAGCCGGTCAGGTCGCCGGATTCGGTGTCGCGGCCGGCCCTGACCACGACCTGTACCCAGCGGCGCAGCGTGGTCACGTCGTGGTCGTAGGCGTCGAGGAGTTCCCGCAGGGCGGCCGGCACGGCGCCGCGGGGGGCGGCGCAGAGCCGGTGATAGGTCTCCTGCAGGCGGTGTCCGCGCCAGCTCTCGTCCGACCACCAGCCGTCGGCCGGGGTGGCGGCCTCCTCCAGCCGGGCGCGGCGCTGCCCGAAGGTGTCGGCGAGCCGGGTGTGCAGCTGCTCCCAGCGGGCCGGGGACTGCCTGCGCTGCAGGCGCAGCATGGTGCTGCGGACCACCTCGTGGTAGCGGCAGTGGCCCGAGCGGTCGGTGACGAAGGGCATCGACCGAAGCCAGCCGAAGAGTTCGGCGGCCTCTTCCTCGACGGCAGCCCGGTACACGTCCTCGTCCAGCTCCTGGGGAAACGCACAGGCCAGGGCGGCGGCCCGGCGGGCGGGGTCGGTCTCCCACTTCAGGAACCGCTCGACGGCGGTGCCGCTGGGGTCCCCGATCTCCTCCACCGTGCCGGGCTGGGCCTCGGCCAGGGTGGAGACCAGGACCGGAAGCCGCCCGGACAGGTGCAGGATCATCTCGACGACCCGTTCGTCCGTCACACCCTTGCCCGTCAGCAGTTGGCGGGCTTCGGAGTCCGTGAACACCTCCAGCGGCCAGTCGGTGACCAGGTCGCGCCAGTCCTCCCAGCAGCGGGCGGCCAGTGGGGCCTGCCCGGCCAGGGTGACGAGTACGTTCGCGGGCAGTTCGCCGTGGCGGTCGCTGACCAGCACGTCACGCAGCCAGGTGTCGAGCATCGGGCCGGTGCGCTCGTAGGTGTCGAAGAACAGCGCGACCCACGGATGTCTGCGGGCCACCTCGCCGAGCTCCTCAAGGAAGACCGGGGCCAGGGCGTCCACGGGGGACAGCACCAGCTCGACATCGCCGTGGCTGCGCAGGCGGGTGCTGAGGAGGGCCTTGACCCGGTCGGCGCCGGCGGCGAGCTGGTTCGGGTCGACCGCACCGGTGAAGGCGCCGACCCCCGGGATCATGCCCAGCCCGACCAGCCCCAGCTGCGAGGCGATCACGCTGGACGGGGACGGGGACGGCCCGCCGCCGGCTGCCGCGTCCGCCCCGGCCACGGCCGAGACGACCCCGGCATCGGCCTCGTGCCGGCGCTGGCGATAGGTGGACAGCAGTTTGTCGAAGTTCTTGAGCGCCGCTCCCTGCTGGGCGAACTGGGCGCTGATGACCTCCATCGTCTCGATCACGTCCGCGACCGACTCGTCCACGCAGGCAGTGATGGCCCCACCCTCGCGGGCCGTGGTGTCCAGCTGGCGCACCAGGGTGGACTTGCCGACGCCGGCCGGGCCGCGGATGTGGAAGAAGAACTGCGCCGCCTCCTCGGGCGGTTGCCGCAGGACGTCACGGAACGCCGTGACCTGCCCCTGGCGCCCGATGAACCCGCTGGAGCGCCGCCGTCGGATCAGCTCCTGCCTCGAAGGCCCCCGCACCGCCATCCGCAGCCCTTTCCGCTCGCTGCTCGACCCACTGTCCGGCCATGCTGTCCCATGGGGGTGAACGCTGTCCGCAGACGGCCCGGTTCCCGCCATCCGCCGGCGGGCGACTCGGCCAGGGGGGCGCGGGAAGGCCATGACAGGATGCAAGGGGCCGAGGGCGCCGCGCTGAAACGCCTTGTGGGGCGCAGCTGTCTGGGATTTGGAGGGGCGTATGTCTGATCTTCCCCGGAAGGCGGTCACCCGTACCGTCAAGCTGGCCGCGCTGCCGCTCGGCATCGCGGGCCGGGTCACTTGGGGGCTGGGGAAGCGGATCGGGGGCAAGTCGGCGGAGATAGTGGCACGCGAGCTCCAACAGCGCACCGCCGACCAACTGTTCCGCACCCTCGGGGAGTTGAAGGGCGGCGCCATGAAGTTCGGGCAGGCCCTCTCGGTCTTCGAGTCGGCCCTGCCCGAGGAGGTCGCCGGGCCGTACCGGGCGGCGCTGACCAAGCTGCAGGAGGCGGCGCCGCCGCTTCCCGCGGCGACGGTGCACCAGGTGCTGGCGGACCGGCTGGGCGCCGACTGGCGGGACCTGTTCGAGGAGTTCGAGGACAAGCCGGCCGCGGCGGCCTCGATCGGGCAGGTGCACCGGGCGGTCTGGCACGACGGCCGGCAGGTCGCGGTCAAGGTCCAGTATCCGGGCGCCGGAGAGGCGCTCCTCTCCGACTTGAGGCAACTGGGCCGGTTCGCCGGACTGCTGGGGCCGCTGATACCCGGCATGGACATGAAGCCTTTGATCAAGGAACTGCGCGACCGGGTCTCGGAGGAGCTGGACTACGAGCTGGAAGCGGAGGCGCAGCGGACGCACGCCGATGCGTTCGAGGGCGACGCGGACGTGGTCGTACCGGATGTCGTGCACCAGGGCGACCAGGTGCTGGTGACCGAGTGGATGGAAGGCACCCCGCTGTCGGAGGTGATAGCCGACGGCACCCAGGAGGAGCGCGACCGCGCCGGACAGCTGCTGGCCCGGTTCCTCTTCTCCGGGCCCGCGCGCACGGGCCTGCTGCACGCGGACCCGCACCCCGGCAACTTCCGCCTGATACAGGGGGCGGACGGCCGGACGCGGCTGGGCGTGCTGGACTTCGGCACGGTCGACCGGCTTCCCGGCGGCTGGCCCAAGCCCATCGGCACCTCGCTGCGGATGACGCTGGAGGGGGATGCCCAGGGGATCTACGGGCACCTGTGCGCGGAAGGGTTCGTACGCGAGTCCATCGAGCTCGATCCGGATGCGGTGCTGGACTACCTGAAGCCCATCATCGAGCCCGCCGAGGCGGAGGAGTTCACCTTCACGCGGCCGTGGCTGCGCGGCCAGGCGGCCCGGATCGCGGATCCCCGTTCCCCCGCACACCAGTTGGGACGGCAGATCAACCTGCCGCCCTCGTACCTGCTGATCCACCGGGTGACGCTGAGCACCATCGGGGTGCTGTGCCAGCTGGGCGCGACGGTGCGGCTGCGGGACGAACTGGACTCCTGGCTCCCGGGTTTCTCGTCCGAGGACCGGGTGCAGGACCGGGATTAGTCCCGGCTGCCGCGCGCCCCGCGGCCGGCCGGCCGGTTCACCACCAGGAGGAGTCGAGGCGGCCCTCGATCGCGCGGAGGTTGGCCCGCGCGCAGTCGACGCAGAAGAACTGTCTGGCCCCGTTCTCCACGGAGCAGGTCCAGGTGGGCGGGGCGCCGCCAGGGGCCTTCTTGCCGCAGCTCGCGCAGACGACGGGCTCGGCCTGGGGTCCCGACGGGGCAGGGTGGGGAGTCGGCTGGTCCACCTCCAGACGATACCTCCGCGCAGGGCGCGGAGCCTTCCGCAACGCACCGGGGGGACCGGTCCCTTCGGACCCGGTCCCCCCGGTGGCTGTTCTCGGCTTCTTAGTGCATGACGGCCATGGCCAGCGCGCGGCGGGCGCGCAGCGAGACGCGCTCGGCTCGCCGCTGCATGCGGCGGGCGGCGACCAGGCGCAGGGCGCGACGCTCGGCGTCGGCCTCACGCATGCGGTCGTCCATATGGGCACGGGCCAGGGCTTCTGGGATGAGTTGCATTTCGCGGGTCCTGTTCTGACGCGAGGTGATCGCGCCGGCGGTGATGAAGTCTGCGGTGGCGGAGCCGTTCGGCTGCTCGCTCGTGGTGAGGGCGGTCATGGGGGCCTGCTTCAGGGGGTCGTGCGTCAGGGGGCGGTCGATGGTTCCGATGGCGGTCATGCCGCGACAACCGGGTTCTTGCGCGGGCGTCCACGGGGACGCTTGCGGGCTACGACCACGCCCTGGACGAACAGCTCGCCACCCCAGACACCCCAGGGCTCGCGGCGCTCGATCGCCCCGGCGAGGCAGGCCTCGACCAGCGGGCAGGTCCGGCAGAGCGACTTCGCGTACTCGACGTCGGCCGGGGACTCGGCGAAGAAGACCTCGGGGTCGTAGGTACGGCAGGCAACGGGTACGCCGAGGTTCTCGATGGCGTCGTCGAGCGCGGTGAGCGCGGTGAGGGGAGTCAAGGTGGAGTCCTCCGGGACTGCGGGCGGGGAGATCGTCTGGGTCTGCGGTACGGACGGGGCGTGCGCTTCGAGTTGCACGGTGTTTTCTTCCTCGTCTTGATCGGCTAGTCGGTCCGGCCCGGTTCGGCCGGGGGCGGCTGGTACCTGGTCTTGCCAGTCCCGAGGCTCCTTCGTGCTGTCGCCCCCGTTCGGGGACAAACAGAAGGGCCGCGGATCCCGGGTGGGGTTCCGCGGCCCTGAAGGCGCCGGCCTGATCGTCGGATCAGGCTGGATCACTCCAGGGTTCGAGCCCACGGAAGGCCCACATCAGGTGGTGCTGCTGCTTCGTCTGCGTCGTCTGGGATCCGGCACCGGCTGCGGCCGCGAAGCCATAGGCGCCATGCGCCTGGGCTTCCGCTACTGCCACCGGTGCCTGGGTCGGTCGCTCATTCCGCTCACGCACGGGAAGCGTGGCCAGGAGGGCACGGCTGTCAGCGGAAATCGCGGACAGACCGGTACCCAGGAGCGAAGCGGAGGAGCCGAGCAGGCAGGAGGCGGCAACCGAGCGATCGGTCATTTTGGTGCTGGTGATGAAGCTGGTCACTGGTCTCGCCTCCTCTCGGCGTCTCGGGGAGCTGGGCCCGAGGGCCCGTCCCATGCGTATTCGGATAAGTACAGCACGGAACCAGGGCTTCGTAGAAGCCACCGTTTCCGTTGCTAAGAACCTATGGGGATCCGCTGGGCATGTGCAAACTATTTTTCCGACGAGTTTCTACGCGTCGTCAGCATCCGCACCCCCAGGCTCCTGACCTGCACAGATGGCCAACACCTCGGCTCCGTACCGGTCAAGCTTGCGGCCGCCCACTCCCGAGATCATCGAGAGCTCTCCCGCCTCGGACGGCGCGGCCTCCGCGATGGCCATGAGCGTCTTGTCCGTGAAGACGCAGTACGGGGGCAGTCCCTGCTCCTTCGACCGGTCCGCGCGCCACTCCCGCAGCCGCTCGTAAAGGCCCTCGTCCATGTCCGACGGGCAGTCCTCGCAGCGCATCAGCTTCAGCTCGCCGGCCTCGGTCAGGGTCTTGCCGCAGACCCGGCAGCGCACCGGCCCGCGGCGGCCCCGCTTGCGGGCCGGCTGCTCGCCCGCGGCGGCCATCCGGCTTCCGGGGACCGCGGAGCCCGGGCGCAGCCCGTTCAGGAAGCGGCTGGCACGTCGGGAGGCCCGGCCGCCCGGGGAGCGGGAGAGCGCCCAGGACAGGGTCAGGTGGTGGCGGGCCCGCGTGACGCCGACGTACAGGAGCCGGCGCTCCTCCTCGACCTGCTCGTCGGTCTTGGCGTAGGTGATCGGCACCATGCCGTCGGTGAGGCCGACCAGGAACACGGCATCCCACTCCAGGCCCTTCGCCGCGTGCAGCGAGGCCAGGGTGACGCCCTGGACGGTCGGAGCGTGCTGGGCGGCCCGGCGCTCGTCCAGCTCGATCACCAGGTCGGCCAGGGTGGCCCCCGGGCGCGCCCGGGAGAAGTCCTCGGCGAGCCGGACCAGCGCCGCCACGGATTCCCACTGCTCGCGCACCGCGCCCGAGCCGGCGGGCGGCTCGGCCGGCCAGCCGGTGGAGCTGAGCACGGCCCGCACCTGGGAGCCGAGCTCGACGACGTCGTCGAGCAGCGGGTCGTTCCCGCCGGAACGGGCGGCGCCGCGCAGCGCGAGGATCGCCTTCTGCACCTCGTTCCGCTCGAAGAAGCGCTCCGCGCCGCGCAGCTGGTACGGGACGCCGGCGTCGGCGAGGGCCTGCTCGTAGACCTCGGACTGGGCGTTGATGCGGTACAGCACGGCGATCTCGCCGGCCGGGACGCCGGCCGCGATCAGGTCGCGGATCCGCGCGGCGACGCCCTCGGCCTCGGCGGGCTCGTCCGGGTACTCCGCGTAGACCGGGTCGGGGCCGGGCTCGCGCTGGGAGACCAGCTCCAGGCGGTGCTCGGCGGCGCGCCCCTTGGCTTGGCGCAGCAGCCCGTTGGCGAGGTGGACGACCTGCGGGGTGGACCGGTAGTCGCGGACCAGCTTGACCACCGTCGCCTGCGGGTAGCGGGTGCGGAAGTTGAGCAGGTGGTCGGGGGTGGCCCCGGTGAAGGAGTAGATGGTCTGGCTGGCGTCCCCGACGACGCAGAGGCTGTCGCGCTCGCCGAGCCACAGCTCCAGCAGCCGCTGCTGGAGCGGGCTGACGTCCTGGTACTCGTCGACGACGAAGTGCTGGTACTGGGCGCGGATCTGCTCGGCGATGTCATCGCGGTCCTGCAGGATGCCGACGGTGAGCAGCAGCACGTCCTCGAAGTCGATCATGCCGCGGTCGCGCTTGAGCTGCTCGTACGTCCCGTAGATCTGGGCGATCTCCGCCATGTCCCGGGGGGCTTCGCGGCCGGCTTTGATCGCGGCCGCCGGATAGTCGGCGGGCACGGTCTGGGTGACCTTCGCCCACTCGATCTCGCCGGTGACATCGCGCAGCTCGCCGCGGTCGAGCCGGATGCGGCAGCGGGCGCCCGCCTCGGCGACGAGCTGGACCTTGCGCTCGGCGAGCCGCGGCACCTCGCCGCCGATCGCCTTGGGCCAGAAGTACTGGAGCTGGCGCAGGGCGGCGGAGTGGAAGGTGCGCGCCTGGACCCCGCCCGCGCCGAGGGAGCGCAGGCGGCCGCGCATCTCGCCGGCGGCACGGTTGGTGAAGGTGACGGCAAGCACACTGGCCGGCATGAGCCGCCCGGAGCGGACGCCGTAGGCGATGCGGTGGGTGATCGCCCGGGTCTTGCCCGTCCCGGCGCCCGCCAGGACGCACACCGGCCCGCGCAGGGTCGTCGCGACCTCGCGCTGCTCCGGGTCCAGGCCCAGGAGCACCGCGTCGGCCGAGTCGGCGTCGGCTGGGAGGGAAGGGAAGTGCGTTGCTGCTGTCACCCCGCCATGCTGCCAGGTCGCCCGGGGCGGACGGGAAATCCGTCCACAGGCCGACCGTATTCGTCGTACTTGACGGACCCGGTGCACCACGGGTGCGGGAATGGCACCGCACTCCCGTACGTTCGAGTACTCGGACCACCCAGACCACAGAGGAGCGAGCATGCAGGACACGGGTTCCGTGACGATGTACAGCACGACCTGGTGCGGCTACTGCCGCCGGCTGAAGACCCAGCTGGACCGGGAAGGCATCGCGTACAACGAGATCAACATCGAGCTGGACCCCGAGTCCGCCGCTTTCGTCGAGAAGGCGAACAACGGCAACCAGACGGTTCCCACCGTGCTCGTCGTCTCCCCCGCCGGCAGCGAGTCGGTCATGACGAACCCGAGCCTCGCCCAGGTCAAGCAGGCCCTCGCCGTCTGATCCCGCTGATACGCCGGCGCGCCCCGCGCACCCGGAGCCCAGAAAGGCCCCCGCCGCGGCGGGGGCCTTCTGCTGTGACGAACGACGCCTGCGCGCTACGCGAGCGGCTTCGGCAGCGGCTCGCCGTACCAGCGTTCCACCAGGCGGGCCGCGATGGAGATGCCCGACGGGGGGATCACCGCGCCCGACTCGAACGCCGCGCGCAGCTCCTCGCGGGAGAACCAGCGGGCCTCCTCGATCTCCTCGCCGTCGACCGTGATCTCGGAGCTGACGGCGCGGGCCGTGAAGCCCAGCATCAGGCTGTACGGGAACGGCCAGGGCTGGCTGGCGACGTACTCGACCTCGCCGACCTTGACGCCGGCCTCCTCCCACACCTCCCGGACCACCGACTGCTCGATCGATTCGCCCGGCTCCACGAAGCCGGCCAGCGTCGAGAAGCGCCCTTCCGGCCAGTGCACCTGGCGGCCCAGCAGGGCGCGGTCGTGCTCGTCGGTCACCAGCATGATCACGGCCGGGTCGGTGCGCGGGTAGTGCTCGGCGCCGCAGCCCGGGCAGCGGCGGATGTGCCCGGCCGCCGCGACGACCGTGCGCTCGCCGCAGCGGGAGCAGAAGCGGTGCATCCGCTGCCAGTTCTCCAAGGCCACCGCATGGACCATCAGCCCGGCATCGCGCGGGGACAGCAGCAGGCCCGCCTCGCGCAGGCCGGCCGGGCGGGCCGACTGGTCCATCCGGCCCGGCAGCGAGTCCTTCTGCAGCGCGAAGTACCGCACGCCGTCCTCGTCGGTGCCCAGGAAGTACCGGTGCGTCTCGGTGAGCGGGGCCTCGAAGGCCGGGGTCATCACGATCCCGGTCTCTCCGTCGGGGGTGTCGTCGATCAGGACCTGGCCGCCGGAGACGACGAAGACGCGCGTCGTCGGGTGGCTCCAGGCGGCGGCGAGCCAGGCCTCGTCGAGGCGGTGGTGTGCGGCGCGGTCGATTCCGCTGGCCGCGGCGAGCGAGAGAGGGCGCTCGGTGTGCGTGCTCACAGGTACTTCCAACTCCCCCGGTGGTGGGACAGACAGGCAGGCTCGGTGAAACGTGGACGGTGGTGGGCCGGGGACGCCGCGTGTGGCGCGGTGGCGCGGCGGTCCCGGGCGGGCTGGGGCGGTCTCAGGCGGGCTTCCCCCGGGCGCCGAGATCACCCCACAGGTACGCGGCCGTCTCCACCCCCTTGAGGAGGAGGTCCAGCTCGACCTTCTCGTTCGGCGAATGCCAGCCGTCGGACGGTACGGAGATGCCGAGGAACAGGACGGGCGCGTCCAGGACGTCCTGGAGGTCCGCCGCCGGTCCCGAGCCGCCCTCGCGGGTGAAGCGGACCTTCTCGCCGAAGGCGCGGCCCATGGCCCGTACGACCGACTGCAGCGCCGGGTGGTCCAGCGGCGTCAGGCACGGCCGGGTGGGGGCGCCGAACACGATGGAATGCCGAATCCCCTCCGGGATCCGGGCGGCGACCCAGTCCCTGACGGCCGCCTCGACCTCGTACGGGTCCTGCCCGGACACCAGGCGGAACGAGAGCTTCAGGTGCGCGGAGGCCGGCACGATGGTCTTGCCGCCGGGGCCCTGGTAGCCGCCGCCGATGCCGTTGACCTCGGCGGTCGGGCGGGCCCAGACCCGCTCCAGGGTGGAGTAGCCCCGCTCGCCCGCGGTGGCGTGGGACTTGGCCGTACGCAGCCACTCGGACTCGTCGAACGGCAGCTCGGCGATCAGCGCCCGCTCGTCGTCGGTGAGCTCGGCGATGTTGTCGTAGAAGCCGGGGATGGTCACGCGCTCGTCGGCGTCGTGCAGCGCCGCGACCAGGCGGGCGGCGACGGTGGCCGGATTGGGCACGGCCCCGCCGAAGGCGCCGGAGTGGATGTCCTGGTCGGGCCCGTGCAGGTCGATCTCGCAGTCGGCGACGCCGCGCATGCCGGTGCAGACGGTGGGGGTGGTCTCGGACCACATGCCGGTGTCGGAGACGATCACGACGTCGGCGGCCAGGCGTGCGGCCTCCCGCTCGACCAGGGCCCGGAAGTTCGGGGAGCCCGACTCCTCTTCGCCCTCGACGAGCAGCTTGAGGTGCACCGCGGGAGCGGAGGCGCCGGTGGCGGCCAGGTGGGCCCGTACGCCCAGGGTGTGGAAGAACACCTGGCCCTTGTCGTCGGCGGCTCCGCGCCCGTACATCCGGCCGTCCCGGACGACCGGCTCGAAGGGGTCGGTGTGCCAGCCGTCGGCCAGGGCGGCGGGCTGCACGTCGTGGTGTCCGTAGACGAGGACGGTGGGCGCGTCCGGGTCCTCGCTGGGCCACTCCGCGAAGACGGCGGGCGCGCCGGGCGTCGGCCATATCTCGGCGACCGGGAAGCCGGTCTCCTTGAGCTTCGCGGCGAGCCACTCGGCGCTGCGCCGTACGTCGTCCGCGTGCTCCGGCTGCGCCGAGACGGAGGGAATGCGCAGCCACTCGGCGAGGTCGTCGAGGAAGGCGGCGCGGTGCGTGTCGATGTACGTGCGGACGACGCTGTCCGCCGGGATTTCGCTCATGCCCATGAGCCTATCTGTCGGCCTGGGGGCCACTGCCCGTGCCCGATTTGCCTTGGAGGATCCGCTCAAGACGGGCGCGGTCGGGGAGGTCCCGCGGCCGGATCACGCGGCCGCTGCGGACGTGGAGGAAGGCGGCGGCGACCCGGTCGAGGGGAGTGCCGGTAGCTTCCGCCCAGGCGAGGCGGTAGACGGCGAGCTGGAGGGGATCGGCCTGCGTGGTGCGGCCGGTCTTCCAGTCGACGATCTCGTACGCGTACGGGGCGTCGGGGCGGGGGTCGTGGTAGACGGCGTCGATCCGGCCGCGGATCACCCGGCCCGCGAGGGTGAGCTGGACCGGGACCTCCATGCGGTGGGGGGTGCGCTCGGCGTACGGGCTGCGCTCGAAGGCCGCCTTGAGGGCGTCTAGGTCGGCCTCGTCGGCGATCTCCTGGTCGGAGCCGGGCAGCTCCGTCTCCGGTTCGAGCAGGTCGAGGAAGGGCAGCGGCAGCTCGTCGAAGCGGGACTCCACCCACGCGTGGAAGCGGGTGCCCTGCCGGGCGGCGGGCTGCGGGGGCTTGGGCATGGGGCGGGCGAGGTCGCGGGCGAAGGCCTGCTCGTCCGCGGCGAGGCGCAGCAGCTGGCTGGCGGAGAGCGCGGCCGGGAGCTCCACGTCCCGGACGGTGGCGCGGGCACGGCGGAGCTCGCCTTCGAGGGCGTCGAGGTCCCGGTCCCAGGACGCGATGGTGCGCTCCTCCTCGGGCGTCGTCTCGGGGCCGTTGCCGGTGCGGGAGCCGGAGCCGGAGCCCCGGAGGGCGGCCTCCGGAGCGGCGGCGCCCCAGAGCTCCGCCTCCGGCCAGAGCTCGTCGTCCTGCGGGGCGGCGGCCCGGGTGCTCGGCTTCCCCACCCCGCCCCTTCCCGAAACCGGGGCTCCGCCCCAGCCCCCGGAACCGACCGGGCCGTCGGCCCAGGGCCCGGGGGCCTGCGCCGCGTCCGCGGGCAGCCCGGACTCCCCGTGACCGCCCGGGAACGGGTCGTCGGTCCACGGCTCCGGCTCCGGCTCCGGGGGCTCCGACGCGTACGCCGGGTCCTCGCAGTCCGGGGGCCAGAGGTACGGGTCGTCGGCCCCGGGCGCAGCCGGGGCCGGAGCCGCGCTGTACGGATCGTCCGCAGGAGCGGAAGCGGAAGCCGGGGGCGCAGCCGCGCGGTACGGGTCGTCGGCCGCGGCGGCTGCGGGCGGAGCCGCAAGGTAGTGGTCCTCGTCCGCCGGTGCATCCGCGGGCGGGTCCCAAAGGTCTTCCTCCGCAGGAGCGGAAGCGGAAGCCGGGCGAGCAGTCGGTCGGTGCGGGGGGCGGGCCGTGAGGTACGACTCGACCAGGGCCGCCGCCGAGCGGCGCAGGGCGAGGGACTCCGGGTCCAGCGGCAGCGGCCAGGACTGGTCCTGCGTCGACCCCGCCGCCAGGGCCGGGTTCTCCTCGCCCGGGGCCGGCTCCGGCGCCCAGGCCTCGATCTCGCCGTGTCCCGCGACGCAGTGCTCGTACAGCGCCGACAGGAACGACGACGGGCCGCGCGGCTTCTTCTGCGTGGGGCCCCACCAGTGCCCCGAGGCGAGCAGCAGGGAGCGGGGGCGGGTGAAGGTCACGTAGCCGAGGCGGAGTTCCTCGGTCTCCTTGTGGTCCTTCAGGGCCGCCTTGAAGGCCTTCAGCCCCGCCGAGGTCCACGCCGGATCACCGGGAAGGGTGGAGGCGTCGCCGCGCAGGGCGTACGGCAGCACCTTGGCGTACGAGGTCCAGGCCTCCGGCGGGTTCTCCTTCGGGAACGCGCCCGCGCACAGCTCCGGGACCACGACCACGTCCCACTCCAACCCCTTGGACTTGTGCGCGGTGAGCACCTTCACGGTGTTCTCGCCGCCGGGCAGGGCGTGGTCGAGGCCCTTCTCGTACTGGGCCGCCGTGCGGAGGAAGGCCAGGAACGCCAGCAGCGACGCCTCCCCGTCCAGGGAGGCGAAGCCCGCCGCCACGTCCAGGAAGCCGGACAGCGTCTCGCGCCGCCGCGCGGCCAGGGCGTGCGGGGAGGCGGACAGTTCCACGTCGAGGCCGGTCACGGCCAGCACCCGGTGCAGTACGTCCATCAGCGGGTCGGCGAGCGAGCGCCGCAGGTCGCGCAGCTCCTGGGCCAGGTGCGCGAAGCGGACCCGGGCGGCGGCCGAGAACGGCAGGTCGTCGGGCTGCGAGGACGTGCCGGAGCCGTCCAGGAACGTCTCCAGGGCGTCCGCCAGCGAGATGACCTCCGCCGGGTCCACGCCCTCCACCGCCGCCGCGAGGCGCTCGTCCGGGTCCTCCGCCCCGCCCGGCGAGCGGCCGATCAGCAGCCGTGCGCGCCGCCCGAGCAGGGCCAGGTCGCGCGCGCCGATCCGCCACCGCGGCCCGATGAGGAGGCGTACGAGCGAGGCGTTGGCTCCCGGGTCCTGGAGCACCTCGCACACCGCGACCAGGTCCGCGACCTCCGGGAGGTGCAGGAGCCCCGACAGGCCGACGACCTCGACCGGCACGTCCCGGGCCACCAGCACCGCCTGGATCTGCGCGAAGTCGGCGGCGGAACGGCACAGCACCGCGATCTCCCGCGGCTCCGTGCCCGTCCGGACCAGGTGCGCGACGGAGTCCCCGAGCCACTCCAGCTCCTCGGCGCGGGTGGGCAGCAGCGCGCAGCGCACGGAGCCGGCCCGCTCCTCCCCCGGCGCGGGCCGCAGCGCCTCGACTCCCTCGTGCATGGCCCGCAGCGGGGCCGCGAGCCCGTTGGCCAGGTCGAGGAGGCGGCCGCCGCTGCGCCGGTTCTCGCTGAGCGAGAAGCGCGTGGCCGGGCTGCCGTCCGCGTGGGGGAAGTGCTCGGGGAAGTCGTCCAGGTTGGCCACGGACGCACCGCGCCAGCCGTAGATCGCCTGGCAGGGGTCGCCGACGGCGGTCACGGCGTGCCCGCTGCCCCCGCCGAACAGCCCGGACAGCAGCAGCCGCTGGGCCACCGAGGTGTCCTGGTACTCGTCGAGCAGGACCACCCGGAACTCCTCGCGCAGCAGCACCCCCACCTCGGGCCGGGTGGTCGCGAGCTCCGCGGACAGGGCTATCTGGTCGCTGAAGTCGAACAGGTCGCGGGAGCGTTTGGCGGCGCGGTAGCGCTCGGTCAGCTCCAGCAGCTCCAGGCGGCCGCGCGCCGCCTCGGGGACCTTGCGCAGGTCGTCGTTGGTGAGCCGGGTGCCGGACAGCACGTCCAGCAGCCCCGTGTCGTACGCGCGCAGCCGCTCCGGGGGGACCAGGTGCTCGGAGAGCTCCGCGTCGAGCGCGAGCAGGTCACTGACCAGGTCGGGGACGGACCTGGTCAGCGCCGGGTACGGGCCGGGCGCCTCGCGGAGCACCCGCGCGGCGAGCTGGAAGCGGGTGGCGTCCGCGAGCAGCCGGGCGCTGGGTTCCAGTCCGATGCGCAGGCCGTGGTCCTTGAGGAGCTGCCCGGCGAACGCGTGGTACGTGGAGATCCGCGGCTCACCGCCGACCGCGTCGACCCCGGTCAGGAGGGGGGCGGGGTCGGGGTCGCCGATGCCGGCCGCCGCGAGGGCCTTGCGGACGCGCTCGGCGAGCTCGCCGGCGGCCTTGTTGGTGAAGGTCAGGCCGAGGACCTGTTCGGGCGCGACCGTCCCGGTGCCGACCAGCCAGACCACGCGGGCGGCCATGACGGTGGTCTTGCCCGAGCCGGCGCCGGCCACGATGACCTGCGGGGCGGGCGGCGCGGTGATGCAGGCGAGCTGCTCGGGCGTGAAGGGGATGCCGAGGAGCTCCTTGAGCTGCTCGGGGTCGGTGAGGACGGCCGGAAGCGAGGGAGCGGCGGGAGCGGAGGGTGCAGGGGACGGACGCGCGGGCACGGGAAAGAGGCTAGCCGCAGCCGCCGACACTCCCGCTCACTCGACCGTCTGGCGGCCCTCCGGCCGGGCGCTGCAGGCACTGCGGAAGGAGCAGTGGTCGCAGTGCTTGCCGACGGCGGGGGTGAAGCGCTCGTCGAGCACGCGGCCCGCGGCGGTGGCGAGCAGGTCGCCGACCCACTCGCCGTCCAGCGGCTCCTGGGCCTGCACCTTGGGGACGGCGTCGCCGCCCTCGCGGACGGCGGCGCCCTGGCGCAGGTGGACGAGCTCGGCGCCGCCCGGCTGCGGCCGCAGGCCGTCGAAGACCTCGTCGACGGCGCCTTCGCGCACCGCGAGCTGGTAGACGGCGAGCTGCGGGTGCCGGGCGACCTCGGCCTTGGTGGGCGCGGCCTTGCCGGTCTTGAAGTCCACGACGTACGCACGCCCCTGCGGGTCCGATTCGACCCGGTCCATGGAGCCCCGGATCCGAACGGCGTACTCGCCCGCTTCGAGCGTGACGTCGAACGCGTGCTCCGTGGCCACGGCCGCCCTGCCCCCGCGGTCGGTGGTGTGCCAGCGCAGGAAGCGCTCCAGGGCCGCGCGGGCGGTCTCCTTCTCCTGGCGGGACTTCCAGGGGGCGTCGAAGGCGAGGGCGTCCCAGACGGAGTCGAGGCGCTCCATCAGGACGGCCAGGTCGGCGGGGGTGCGGCCGGAGGCGACCTCGTCGGCGAGGACGTGGACGACGTTGCCGAAGCCCTGTGCGGCGGTGGAGGGTGCGTCGGCCTTGACCTCGCGGCCCAGGAACCACTGGAGGGAGCAGGTGTTGGCGAGCTGGTCCAGGGCGCTGCCGGACAGGGCGACGGGCCGGGCCCGGTCGCGCAGCGGAACGCTGCTGCGGGTGGGCTCGTACAGGCCCCACCAGCGCTGCGGATGCGCCGCGGGGACGAGCGGGCGGTCCTCCTCGTCGGTGAGCGCGGCGAGGCGGGCCAGCCGCCGGGCGGCCGCGTCGCGCAGGGCGGGCGAGGCCTCGGGGTCGACGGTGGTGGCGCGCAGCTCGGCGACGAGCGCCGGGACGGCGAGGGGGCGGCGTGGCCGGCCGGCGACGTCCTTGGGGGTGACGCCGAGCTCGGTGAGGAAGCGCGAGGGCTGGTCGCCGTCCTCGGCGGGGGCCTTGACGGCGGTGACGACGAGGCGTTCGCGGGCGCGGGTGGCGGCGACGTAGAAGAGGCGGCGTTCCTCGGCGAGGAGGGCGCCGGGGGTGAGGGGCTCGGCGAGGCCGTCGCGGCCGATGCGGTCGGCTTCGAGGAGGGAGCCGCGGCGGCGCAGGTCGGGCCAGAGGCCTTCCTGCACGCCGGCGACGACGACGAGCCGCCACTCCAGGCCCTTGGAGCGGTGGGCGGTCATCAGCCGGACCGCTTCGGTGCGGGTGGCCTTGCGGGTGAGGGTGTCGGCCGCGATGTCCTCGGCTTCGAGCTGTTCGAGGAAGTTCAGGGCGCCGCGGCCGCCGGTCCGCTCCTCGGCGCGGGCGGCCGTGTCGAAGAGCGCGCAGACGGCGTCGAGGTCGCGGTCGGCGTTGCGGCCGGCCGGGCCGCCGCGGCGGGCGCTGCGCTCCAGCCGCTGCGGCCAGGGGGTGCCGTCCCAGAGGGTCCACAGCACCTCTTCGGCGGTGCCGCCGCCCTGGAGCAGCTCGCGGGCCTTGCGCAGGAGCAGCCCGAGGCGCTGCGCTCCGCGGGCGTACGAGGGGTCGTGCGCGACGAGCCGTTCCGGCTCGGCGAGGGCGCGGGCCAGCAGCACGTCGGACGGTGCGGGCACCTTGATCCCGGCGGCCCGCTCCTCGTCGCGGAGGGCACGTCCGAGCCGGCGCAGGTCGGCGGAGTCCATCCCGCCGAGGGGCGAACCGAGCAGGGTGATGGCGGCCTCCACCCCGACCCACCCCTCATCAAGGGCGCCGCCGAGCCCGCCTACGGCTCCGGCCGCGGCTTCGGCTTCGTCCGGCGCGGCTGGGGCTGCGGCCTCCGGCCCGGCGGCTGCGGACGCCGGGGTGGTAGGGGCGCCCGCTTGGCGCTGGGCGGGGACGGTGGCGGGGGGAGATCCGGCCTCTTCCGCGGCGGCGGAAGCCGGGACCGGTCCGGCCGGGGTCCGGTCCGCGCCCGGGCCGGGGGGCAGGGTGGACAGGGCCAGCGTGCGCAGCGCCGTCAGCAGGGGGGACACCGCCGGCTCGTGGCGCAACGGGATGTCCGTGCCGTCCGTCTCGGCCGGGACCCCCGCCGAGATCAGCGCGCGCCGCATCGCCGGCAGGGTGCGCCCGCCCGAGCGGACCAGGACGGCCATGTCCTGCCAGGGCACGCCGTCCTCCAAGTGCGCCCTGCGCAGGATGTCCGCGATGTTGTCGAGCTCGGCGCCGGCCGTCGGGTACGTGAACACCTCGACCCGGCCGCCCTCCCGCGTGGCCCGCAGCTCCCGGTGCGCCCGTACGGCGGCCGCGGGCAGCCGCGGCACCGGCATCCGCGCGGTCAGCAGGCGGGTCGCGGCCAGCAGGTTCGCGCCCGAGCGGCGGCCGACCGTCAGGGCGCGGACGGCCGCGCCGGGGAAGACCCCCTCGAAGTCGAGGATGTTGTTCAGGTCGGCACCGCGGAAGGCGTAGATCGACTGGTCCGGATCGCCGAAGGCGACCAGCGTGCCGGTCGGCCCGTTCAGGGCCCGCAGCAGCCGCAGCTGCGAGGCGTCGGTGTCCTGGTACTCGTCCACGTAGATCACGTCGTACGCACCGGACAGCGACGGCGTGCGCTCGGCCAGCAGGACCGCACGGTGGAGGAGCTCGGCGTAGTCCAGCGTGCCCTGCATGTCCAGGACGTCCAGGTACTCGGCGAGGAACGCGGCCGCCGCCTTCCAGTCCGGACGCCCCAGCCGGGACGCGAACGCGTCGAGCGCCTCCGGCCCGAGACCCAGCTCACGGGCGCGGGCGAGCACCGCGCGGACCTCGTCCGCGAAGCCGCGCGTGGTCAGCGCGGCCCGCAGGTCGTCCGGCCAGCGGATCGAGCGGATCTGGCGCTGGCCCTCCAGCAGGGTGCGGACCATCACGTCCTGCTCGGGGCCGGACAGCAGCCGCAGCGGATCCGCGAACAGGTCCGCGTCCTGGTGGGCGCGCACCAGCCCGTAACAGAAGGAGTGGAAGGTGGTGGCCTGCGGCGCCCGCGCCCCGCCCAGGCGCAGCGCGGCCCGGTCGCGCAGCTCCACGGCCGCCTTGCGGCTGAAGGTGAGGATCAGGATCCGGGCCGGGTCCGTACCGGCCTCGACACGGGCGGCGGCCGCCTCGACCAGCGTGGTCGTCTTCCCGGTGCCCGGCCCGGCCAGGACCAGGAGCGGCCCGCGGATGTGGTCAACCACCGCCTGCTGCGCTGCGTCCAGCACAGGGGGATCCACCCGTTCCGGCCCGGTGCGCACGAGGCGGTACGCGTCAGGGGTCCGCGTACGCCGCCGCTCGGAGCGGTCGGAGGGAGAGGTGATCACGTGGGGTGCCGGTCCTGGTGGGTCTGCCGTTGCCGCGGCCGCTGCCGCGTCCGCCGAAGAGGCAACGCTACGGCAACCGGCGCGCCCCGCGCAGTTCCCCGAGGTGGGGCGCCGGCTCGGGGCCGGGGGCTCCCCACCGCACCGGGCGGGCCGGCGTGCGGGCAGGCCCGCGGGGCGTCCGGGGAGGCGTACCGTCCCCCGTACGGGCCTTCGTACGGGGACTCGGCCACCCGCTCGCGCCCCCGATGGACGAAGCTGTCAGGTGTGAGCCCCCTCCCGCTCCTCGCGTACGTCCCGGCCGTCCCAGCGCGCCCGCGGCATGTCGAGCCGGGCCTCGCCGTCGGCGGTCAGGCGCAGCGGCGTGGCCTCGGCCCGGTAGTGCTGAAGGGCGCGGTGCTCGCTGCCCGGGAGGGGCCGCCCGTCCGCCCGCACCACCCGCCACCAGGGCACGGCTCCCCCGTACAGGGCCATGACGCGGCCGACTTGGCGCGGGCCGCCCTCGCCGAGCCATTCGGCCACGTCCCCGTACGTCATCACCCGGCCGGGCGGAATCCGCTCGGTCGCTTCCAGCACCCGCTCCGCGTACGCGGGCAGCTCTTCGCTCATTCCGCCCATGGTGCCGCACGTCGCCGACAGGCCCGCGGAGGGTTTCCCTCCGCACCGGCGCGCACCCTGATGCCTCCCTTGCCCTCCGGTCCGTGCCACCATCTTCCGGGCGGTGACTGGTGATACGTGATCAAGAAGAGACGGAAGTGACGACGAAGGAGCAGGGTGTGAGCCCTCCGGACGGCGCGGCAGAGGACGACGGCACGCGCCCGGACCCGCGCCCCGAACCCCGCCCGGACTCCGGCCCCGGCGAGCGGAGCAGGGCCGCGTCGCAGCCCGGGACCGGGCCGGAGACCGCCCCTGCCGCGCCCGGCGCCGGGGCCCGGTCCGCCGGGTCCGCGTCAGGGGAGGAGCACGGCCTCGGCTCCGACCCCGCCGACCAGGTCGAGGGCGACGAACCGCTGCTCGCCGCCCGGGTGCACCGGCCCTCCGACCTCGTCCGCCTCCTCGTCGGCATCCTCGGCATCGCCGTCGTCCTCGCCATCGCCGCCTTCGCCCACGGCACCACCGCCGGCCTCGAAGCCGACATCTCCCAGGGCACCGGCGCCGCGCCCGACCTCCTGATCAAGGTCGCCGGGCTGGTCTCCAGCATCGCCGTCCTGCTCGTCCCCGTCGCCTTCGCCATCGAACGGCTGATCAAACGCGACGGACTGCGCATCGCCGACGGCGTCCTCGCCGCCGTACTCGCCCACGGCGTCACCCTCGCCACCGACCTGTGGGTCTCCCAGGCCGCCCCCGCGACGATCCAGGACGCCCTGACCCGAGCCACCGGGGCGGGCGGCGCCCTCACCGACCCGGTGCACGGCTACCTCGCGCCGGTCATCGCGTACATGACCGCCGTCGGCATGACGCGGCGGCCCCGCTGGCGGGTCGCCCTGTGGGTGGTGCTGCTGCTCGACGCGTTCGCGATGCTGGTGAGCGGCTACACGACCCCGTTCTCGATCATCCTGACGGTGCTGATCGGCTGGAGCGTCGCGTACGGGACGCTGTACGCCGTCGGCTCGCCGAACGTGCGGCCCACCGGGCAGCACCTGCTGGCCGGGCTGCGCCGGGTCGGGTTCCAGCCGGTCAGCGCGATGCGCGCCGAGGTCCCCGAGGGTGGCGACACCCCCGAGGTGAGCGACCGGGGCCGCCGCTACCACGTCACCCTGGAGGACGGCCCGCCGCTCGACGTCACCGTCGTCGACCGCGAGCAGCAGGCCCACGGCTTCTTCTACCGGGTCTGGCGCCGCCTCACACTGCGCGGCATCACCACCCGGCGCAGCCTCCAGTCGCTGCGCCAGGCCCTGGAGCAGGAGGCGCTGCTCGCGTACGCCGCCATCGCGGCCGGGGCCAACGCGCCGAAGCTGATCGCCACCTCGGAGCTGGGCCCGGACGCCGTCATGCTCGTGTACGAGCACCTCGATGCCCGGCCGCTGCACGCCCTCGCCGACGAGGAGATCACCGACGACCTGACCCGCAACGCGTGGGAGCAGGTGCGGGCCTTGCAGTCGCGCCGGATCGCGCACCGCCGGCTTGAGGGTGACGCCCTGCTGGTGGATCGTTCCGGCAAGGTCATCCTCACCGACCTGCGCGGCGGCGAGATCGCGGCCGGCGACCTGGTGCTCCGGATGGACACCGCGCAGCTGCTGACCACGCTCGGCCTGCGGGTCGGCGCGGAGCGGGCGGTGGCCTCGGCGGTGTCGGTGCTCGGCCCCGACACGGTGGCGGACTGCCTGCCGCTGCTCCAGCCGATCGCGCTGAGCCGTTCCACCCGGTCGACGCTGCGCAGGCTGGCCCGGGAACGGGCCGACCGGCAGCGGGAGGCCGTACTGGAGTCCTCGCGGGCGGCGAAGGCGGCGCGGGAGGCGGCCGCCGGGGCGGAGTCCGGGGCGGGGACGACCTCCGCGGCCGACCGGAAGGCCGAGAAGAAGGCGTTGGACGACGCCCTGGACGGGGCCCGGGAGGAGGACCTGCTGAGCCAGATCCGCCAGCAGGTGCTGCTGATCCGCCCGCAGGCCCCGGTGGAGCCGGCCCGGCTGGAGCGCATCCGCCCGCGGACGCTGGTGTCGTTCATCGCCGGTGCCTTCGGTGCGTACTTCCTGCTCACGCAGCTGGCCCACGTGGACTTCGGGACGATCATCGGCGAGGCGGAGTGGGGCTGGGTGGGGGCCGCACTGGCCTTCTCGGCGCTCACCTACTTCGCGGCGGCGATGAGCCTGCTGGGCTTCGTACCGGAACGGGTGCCGTTCCTGCGCACCGTGGTCGCCCAGGTGGCGGGGTCCTTCGTGAAGCTCGTCGCCCCGGCGGCGGTCGGCGGCGTCGCCCTGAACACGCGCTTCCTGCAGCGCGCGGGGATCCGGCCGGGGCTGGCGGTGGCGAGCGTGGGCGCCTCGCAGCTGTTCGGCCTGGCGAGCCACGTCCTGCTGCTGCTGGCCTTCGGCTACCTGACGGGCACCGAGAAGACCCCCGAGATGACCCCGTCCAGGACGGTCATCGCGGGCCTGCTGACGGTGGCGGTGCTGGTGCTGGTGGTGACGGCGGTGCCGTTCCTGCGGAAGTTCGTGGTGACGCGGGTGCGTGCCCTGTTCGCGGGCGTGGTGCCGCGCATGCTGGACGTCCTGCAGCGGCCGCAGAAGCTGATGACGGGCATCGGCGGCATGCTGCTGTTGACCGGCTGCTTCGTGATGTGCCTGGACGCCTCGATCCGTGCCTTCGGCGGCGGCGAGGCCCTGAGCTACGCGAGCATCGCGGTGGTCTTCCTGGCCGGCAACGCCCTGGGCTCGGCGGCCCCGACCCCGGGCGGCATCGGCGCGGTGGAGACGACGCTGACCCTCGGCCTGATCGCGGCGGGCCTGGACAAGGAGGTCGCCATCTCGGCGGTCCTGCTGTTCCGCCTGATGACCTTCTGGCTGCCGGTCCTCCCGGGCTGGATCTCGTTCAACTTCCTCACCCGCAAGGAAGCCATCTAGCGGAGGGCATCCGGGGAAGCCGCCTCGGATGCCATCCGGCCAGGACCCGGCCGAGTTGCCGATGCGGACGCGGAGACGAGGAGCGGGGCGGCTGCCCCCTCGCCATCGTCAGCCCCACCGCGCTTGGCCTGCCGGTGCTTTCAGCTGCGGAAGAACTGGCCCAGGGCCACCTGGATTCCCTCCCCCCTGACGGCGTCCGAGAGGATTACCGGCCGCCGGAGCCCGTACCGCTGAGCCGGCGGGGACCGCGATTCGGCCCAGCCGCTCGCCGGTCCGACCCGGATGGGTCAGCGCGGGGGCGGGGGTGGGTGGGGGCGCGCAGGATGGGGGTATGTCGCGAAACCTGCCGCGGATCTCCGCTCTCGCCGTGCTCGCCACCCTGCTGGCCGGGGTCGGTGGGTGTTCTGACAGCGGGGAGGAGAAGACCCCCCGGGCCGGCGGGACCAAGGGGGCCGCGCCGCTCAAGTGGGGGGAGTGCGGGGCTCCCACCGTCGCCGAAGGCGGCGGGCAGGCGCCGCCCAAGGACTGGCAGTGCGCCACCTTGCACGTGCCTCTCGACTACGCGAAGCCCGAGGGGGAGACGGTCCCGATCGCACTGATCAAGGCGCCTGCCCGGGACAAGGGCAAGCGGATCGGTTCGCTGGTGTTCAACTTCGGCGGGCCCGGCGGGTCCGGGATCAGTACGCTGCCCGGCGCCGCCAAGGAGTACGAGGCCCTGCGCGCCCGCTACGACCTGGTCAGCTTCGACCCCCGCGGGGTGGGCCGCAGTGCCCCCGTCCAGTGCGAGGACGACAAGCAGCTCGACGCCTACTACTCCCAGGACTCGACGCCCGACACCCCTCAGGAAGAGGCCGTCTTCGTCGACAACATCAAGAAGTACCAGCAGGCCTGCAAGACGAAGTCCGGGAAGGTGCTGCCCTACGTCGGGACGGAGAACGCCGCCCGCGACATGGACCGGATCCGCCAGGCCCTCGGCGACGAGAAGCTGTACTACTTCGGGATCTCCTACGGAACCGAGCTCGGCGGGGTCTACGCGCACCTCTTCCCGAAGAACATCGGCCGGGCCGTCTTCGACGCCGTCGTCGACCCCACCAAGACCGCGGAGGAAGGTGCACTCGGCCAGGCCAAGGGCTTCCAACTGGCCCTCGGCAACTTCGCGCAGGACTGCGTGGACCGGGGCGAGGCCTGCCGGATCCAGGGCAGCACCGCCCAGGAGATCGAGGAGAACATCCTCAAGCTCCAGAAGGACCTGGCCGCGAAGCCCATCCCCGGCCTCGGCGGCCGGATGCTCACCGATTCCGCGGCGACCAACGGCATCGCCCAGGCCCTGTACTCGCAGGAGCTGTGGCCGCTGCTGGAGCAGGGCGTGGACGAGGCGGAGGGCGGCCAGGGGCAGTTGCTGATGGCGTTGTCCGACGCGCTCAACGGGCGTGACCAGCAAGGGCATTACAGCAACATCGGCGCCGCCAACGCCGCCATCAACTGCGCCGACTCCAAGGACCGGTTCACCCTGGCGCAGACCCGGTCGAAGCTGCCGGACTTCCGCGCCGCCTCCCCCGTCTTCGGGGACTTCCTCGGCTGGGCGCTGATGAGTTGCACCGACTGGCCGGTCCCGGGCGCCTGGAAGACCCCGGACGTCTCCGCCCCGGGCGCCGCCCCGATCCTGGTGATCGGCAACACCGGTGACCCGGCGACCCCGTACGAGGGCGCCCGCAGGATGGTCGAGCGGCTCGGGCCCGGTGTCGGCGTGGAACTCACGTACAAGGGCGAGGGGCACGGGGCGTACAACAGCGGCGACAAGTGCGTGCAGCAGGCCGTGAACGCCTACCTGTTGGACGGGAAGGTGCCCGCGGCCAATACCGTCTGCACCGCGTCCTCCTCGTCCGCCTCGTCCTCCGCGACCGCCGTCTCCGCGTCCTCCGCCTTCTCCGCCTCCTCCGCCTCGGCGAGGTAGGAACGGACCGAGGGGCCGTACCGCGTGCGCGGTACGGCCCCTCGTCGTCCAAGGGCCTGCGAGTGCCTCCGGGAGGAGGACTGGAGGACCGGAGAACTAGTAGACCGGCTTCTCCGGCTCGATCTGGTGGACCCAGCCGATCACGCCGCCGCCCACGTGGACCGCGTCCGCGAAGCCCGCGGACTTCAGGACCGCGAGGACTTCCGCACTGCGGACACCCGTCTTGCAATGCAAGACGATCCGCTTGTCCTGCGGGAGGTCCTGGAGCGCGGTGCCCATCAGGAACTCGCCCTTGGGGATCAGCTTCGCGCCCGGGATCGAGACGATCTCGTACTCGTTCTTCTCGCGGACGTCGATGATCTCGATGTTCTCGCCCTCGTCGATCCACTCCTTGAGCTGCTTGGGAGTGATCGTCGAACCGGCCGCGGCCTCCTGGGCCTCCTCCGACACGACGCCGCAGAAGGCCTCGTAGTCGATGAGCTCGGTGACGGTCGCGTTCGGGCCGCAGACCGCGCAGTCGGGGTCCTTGCGGACCTTGACCTGGCGGTACTGCATCTCCAGGGCGTCGTAGATCATCAGGCGGCCGACCAGCGGCTCGCCGACACCCGTGAGGACCTTGATGGCCTCGGTGACCTGGATGGACCCGATGGACGCGCACAGCACGCCCAGGACGCCGCCCTCGGCGCAGCTCGGGACCATGCCCGGCGGCGGGGGCTCCGGGTACAGGCAGCGGTAGCACGGTCCGTGCTCGGACCAGAAGACCGAGGCCTGGCCGTCGAAGCGGTAGATCGAGCCCCACACGTACGGCTTGTTCAGCAGCACGCAGGCGTCGTTGACCAGATAGCGCGTGGCGAAGTTGTCCGTGCCGTCGACGATGAGGTCGTACTGGCTGAAGATCTCCATCACGTTGTCGGCTTCGAGCCGCTCCTCGTGAAGGACCACGTTCACGTACGGGTTGATGCCCAGCACGCTGTCGCGCGCGGACTCGGCCTTGGACCGGCCGATGTCCGCCTGGCTGTGGATGATCTGACGCTGCAGGTTCGACTCGTCGACCTCGTCGAACTCCACGATGCCCAACGTGCCGACGCCGGCCGCGGCGAGGTACATGAGGGCGGGAGAGCCGAGGCCGCCCGCGCCCACGGCCAGCACCTTGGCGTTCTTCAGGCGCTTCTGGCCGTCCATCCCGACATCCGGGATGATCAGGTGGCGGGAGTACCGACGAACCTCGTCAACGGTGAGCTCAGCAGCTGGCTCGACCAGGGGTGGCAGCGACACGGGGACTCCGTAGATGGGTATGTCTGAACGGTGGTTCTTTCCGTAACACTGCCACGCCCTTCTTCATTCCGAGACACCTGGTCCGATGCGTGAGACGATTTCGTCCCAGTACGCGGGCATTGACGCCCAGGGGTCCCGCTCTCCCGTCCCGCGCCGGTCGGTGAACCAGATCGTGCCCGCGCCCTGCCAGCGGGCGATCCGCACGGCCTCCTCCAGGTGCGTGCGCGGCACCCCGTGCACCAGGTGGCAGAACCGCTCCGCCGGGTACTCGGCGGTCCACTCCGCCACCTGGGACCAGCGGTAGTCCGTCCATGCGCCGGAGAAGGTGACCAGCTGGTCGGCGGCCTCCACGTAGCCCTCGTACGGGTGCGTGCCGTGTCCCAGCACGATCCGCAGCGCCTCTCCCCCGTCGCACAGCCCGCGCAGCGTGTCGGCGACCCGGCGTACGGCGGCCAGGTCCGCCCGGTCCGCGGGGGCGTCGGCGAGGTAGAACCCGTCCACCCGGTACCAGTCCCGGTAGCGGTGGGCGTCTGAGACGAGCTCCCCGAAGGAGCGGGACCCGTCCCGCATCGCCAGATGGCCGAGTACGGTGCCGCCGGCGTCCCGGAGCTTCGCCGCGGCCTCCGTGCACTGCGGGTCGGGCCGGCCGCCCGGCCCGTCGGCGACGTTGAGCACGGTCCAGTGCAGCGGGGTTCCGGGACGGGTCAGCTCGGCCCATTCGACCGGCGCGAGCAGCGGGTGCGCGTAGCCGGGCACGCCCAGGCCGAGACGGCCCGCCTCGGTGGCGGCGGCGGCCGCGGCCTGTGTCGTCAGATGCGGCACGCCGCCTCCATCCAGATGTCCGCGAGGGATTCCTCCAGGTTGATGCGGGGCCGCCAGCCGAGCCGGTCCCGGGCGGTGCGCACGTCGGCCTGCTGCCAGGCGCCGCAGCCGTCGGGGTACGGGTACGCCGCAGGCACCGTGGCGGCCGCGGCGATCTGCTCGGGCGTGGCCTCCGAACGCGGGGCTCCGATGGCCGCCAGACCGGCCGGCCGGCCCGGGTGCCCGTGTCCGGGCCCGTGCCCGTGGGCGTGTTGCTGCGCTCCGCCGTGCGGTACGTCCAGCTCGTGCAGGGCCCCGCCGTAGCCGGCGACCCTGGCCAGCACGGCCGCGGCGTCGCGCAGCCGGACGGCGCGGCCGGTGCCGATGTTGACGACGCCCTGGGCGGCGGAGAGCGAGGCGGCGTGCACGGCCCGCGCCACGTCCCGGACGTCCACGAAGTCGCGCTGGACGCCGAGCCCGCTGAGCTTGAGCTCACCGTCCCCGTTCTGCATGGCGCGCCGCATGGCCTCGGCGAGCCGGCCGAGCGGGGATCCGGCGGGGGTGCCGGGTCCGACGGGCGAGAAGATGCGCAGGACGACCGCGTCGAGTCCGGAGCCGAGCACCAGCTCGGTCGCGGCGAGCTTGCTGACGCCGTACGGTCCGCCGGGTCTGGGCACGGCGTCCTCGGCCGTGGACGATCCGGGCTGGCTGGGCCCGTACTCGGCGGCGCAGCCGAGCTGGACGAGGCGGGCCCCGCAGCCGCTGCGGCGCAGCGATTCGCAGATGGTGGCGACGGCGACGGTGTTGTGGCGGGTCAGTTCCCGGGCGCCGCCCCGGGTGGCGCCGGCGCAGTTGATGACGACGCCCGGGTGGACGGCGTCGAGGAACCGGGTGAGCGCGCCGGGGCTGCCGGTGGCGAGGTCGAAGCGGACGTCGGCGTCGTCGCCGCGGCCGAGCGCGGTGAGCTGGACGGCGGGGTCGGCGAGCAGGCGGTCGGCGACGTAGCGGCCGAGGTATCCGTTGGCTCCGATCAGCAGCACCCTCATCGCGCGGCCCCTTGATCGGTTGGCTGGCCGGTCATCCTGTGTCTCCTTCGTCGGTGGGCAGGGGTCGTGTCGGGGTCGGGGTGGGGGCCGGGTTCGGCGGTTCAGGGCCTTGCGTGGGCGGACGCGCGGGACAGCGCGACGAGGGCGTGTACGAGGAGCCCGGCCGCGGCGGCGGACACCGCGGGCGGGACGGGGACCAGAGCGAGGGCGAGGGCGAGGGCTGCGGTCACGGGTCCGCGCGCGGCGCCGTGGCCGAGCAGCAGGCGGGTGAGGAACAGCAGGACGGCCGGCGGTACGGCGAGCGCGAGCGGTGTCCCGGCGAGGGCGGCCGCCCCGGCGGCGGCTGCGGCGAAGGCGGCCACCGCGCCGAGCAGCAGCGGCCGGGTCCCCTCGGCGAAGTCCTCCAGGGCGCGGCTCCCGGCGAGCCTGCGCCGGGAGCGGGCGGCGAACAGGGCGCCGATCAGGTGGCCGGGGGCCACGGCCAGCGCGAGGGCGACCCCGAGGGCGGTGCCGTGGCGGTACACCGCCCAGCCGACGACGGCCGCGGCGAGCAGGTGCGCGGCGTACGGGAAGCGGCCGCCTGCGGCCCCGCCGGGCCGGCCGGGCCGCACCAGGGCGGCGACGGTGGCGAGTACGGCGACGGGACCCGCGAACGGCGTCCCGGCTGCTGCGGCCCCGAGCGCGAGGGCCCCGGGCAGCAGGGCGTACCCGAAGCCGCGTAACGCTCGGACGTCGAGCGCCCGGCCGGCGGGCGGGGCGGCGGGCTCGTCCCCGCGCGGGGTCCGGGCGTACAGCTCCTCGGCGAGGGAGAAGACGTCGCGGTGGCGGAAGCGGGCGGCGGTCCGGTCGGTGATGCCCTGGGCTTCCAGCCCGGCGGCG
Source organism: Streptomyces sp. NPDC044571 (assembly GCF_040647115.1). Taxonomy (NCBI): domain Bacteria; kingdom Bacillati; phylum Actinomycetota; class Actinomycetes; order Kitasatosporales; family Streptomycetaceae; genus Streptomyces; species Streptomyces sp. NPDC044571. The sequence goes on along the minus strand of NZ_JBEZBN010000023.1, from coordinate 1,991 downwards.
ATCTCCAGCGGGTCCACGGCCCGTTCGCACAGCGCCCGGTGGCGGTGCAGCAGGGTCTTGACGGGGTCGCCGGCGGCGCGGCGGCGGGGTGTCCCCGGGACGGGGGCGAGGGGTGCCGCTTCGTCGAGGGTCATACCGCCGCCTCCGAGGGGGCTGCCGCGCCGGGGCCCGAGGCGCCCGGATACACGTCCGGGGCCGCGTCCGCGGCCGAAGCCGGGCCCGGAGCCGCCGCCGCGCCCGCGGCGGGAACCGGCAACGCGGCCGGACCCGCGTCGGTCGCCGGGCCCGCATCGGGCCCCGCGCCCGCGCTCGGCGTGGACGCCCAGGTCGGGGTCGTCCAATGGCCCGGGATCCGGGCCTCCGGGGGTTGCGCGAAGGGGACCCCGGCGCCCGCGCGCCCCGGCCCGCGGGCCAGCAGCTGAAGGTAGATCTCCCGGAAGGCGGCCACGTTCTGCTCGACGGTGAACAGCTCCAGGGCCCGCGCCCGGGCGGCGGCGCCCAGCCGCCCGGCCCGCTCGGGGTCGCCCAGCAGCGCCAGGCAGGCGTCGGCCAGGGCCCGCGGATTGCGCGGGGGGACGACGAGGCCGGTGCCGCCGATGACCTCGCACACCGCTCCGACGTCGGTGGACACGGTGGCCCGCCCGCAGAACATCGCCTCGGCCAAGGTGATGGGGAAGCCCTCGATCACCGAGGACAGGACGACCACGCGTCCCGAGCCGTACGCGTCGGCCGACGAGGGGGCCTCGGGTCCGCCGATCTCCTCGAAGGTGACCGGGTTCTCCCCGACCGTGACCGCGTCGGCTGCCTCGTCGGGGAAGAGCTGCGCCGCCAGCGAGCGGCAGTCCGCGAGGTAGCCCGGCACCGCCGCCGTGGCGAAGAGGCGCAGCCGGGTCCCCGGCGCGGCCTTGCGGACCTCGGCGAACGCGTGGAGCAAGGCGATCAGGTCCTTGGCGGGCTCGACCCGGCCGACCCACACCAGGGTGTCCGGGTCTCCGCGGTCCGGCGCCTCCCCGACGGTGGCGAATCGGTCCGCCTCCATTCCCGGGTACACCGTCCGCACCCGCTCCCGCTGCGCCCCGCACCGCTCCTGCCAGCGGCGGGCGTGCGCATTGCCGGGGGTGAGCAGGTCGGCGCGGGCGTAGATCTCGGCGGCCAGCCGTACGTGGAAGGCCGCGAGCAGGGCCCGCACGGCCGGCCGGGTGCCTTCGGCGTCCTCCAGGTAGTGGGCCCGCAGCTGGACCCCGTACTCCGTGACCAGCAGCGGAACCCCGAAGAAGCGTTTGGCCAGCAGTCCGGGCAGCGCCGCCACCCCGCCCGCGGCCGCGTGGCACACGTCGACCTCGCGCAGGTCCTCGTACCAGTCGAGGGACAGCGGCCGCAGCAGCCGCTCCAGGGCGTCGACGAACTCCAGCAGGTCCGCCACCTGGGCGCGCTGTACGGAGCGGCGCGCTCCCGAGGCGCGGCAGGCGGCCTCCACGGCGCGCACCGCGGTCTCGGAGCGCAGCGCCGCGTACAGCCCGCCCTGCTCGCGGGCGAGTTCGGCCAGCCCGTACAGGCCGGCGGCGAAGACCGCGGGCTCGCCGACGCAGATGCCCCGGACGAGCTCCTTGAAGCAGTCGGCGAAACGCCGGCGTTCGCGTCGGGAGTAGCTCCGGCCGTCGTCGGCCGGGGCCCACAGCGGGGCGGTCGAGACCCGGGTGACGTGTTCGGGGAGGACGACCCGGCCGCGCTCCTCCTGCTCGGCGCTGCGGCTCAGCGCGTAGAGCTCGAACTCGTGCTGCGGCAGGCCGCGTACGAGCCGGTCGCACCAGATCCTGGCCTCTCCCGTCGCATACGGATAACCACCTTCGGTGAGCAGTCCGATCCGCACGAGTGGCACCCCCGTTCTCCCGTTCAGGCGGTCGCCTCCGGTCCGGTGACCCGCCGCGGGAGAACTCAAGCGGATGTGCCGGTGGCGCGACGGACGGTTGTCCGTCGCCCGCCCCCGCGCC
>NZ_JBEZBN010000022.1:0-104165 GCF_040647115.1 Streptomyces sp. NPDC044571 | reverse complement strand
GGGTTGGGTGGCGCCCGGCCGGGCGGGGGCCCCCCCCCCCCCCCCCGCGCCCGCCGGGGGGGCCCCCCCCGCCGGGCCCCCCCCCGCCCGCCCCCCGCCGCCGACCCTCAGCTCAGCACGCGCAGCAGCTGAACCGACCGCGCCGGGACCGTCAGCGTCTGCCCGCCCCGGTGCCGGGTACCCGGGGGGGCGGCCTGGTCCTCCCGCGAGGTGTCCAGCACCAGTTCGTACTCGGCCGCCCACGGAGGACCCGGCAGCACCCACGGCACCGGCCGGTCCCCGGTGTGCAGCAGCGTCAGGAAGCTGTCGTCGCTCACCTGCCGGCCCCGCTCGTCGCGGCCCGGGATGTCCCGGCCCGACAGGTACATCCCCAGCGCGGCCGCCGGCGCGTACCAGTCCCGCTCCGTCATCTCCGTACCGGCCGGGGTGAACCAGGCCAGGTCCCGCAGCCCGTCGGCGCCCTGCGGCCGCCCCGAGAAGAACGCCCGCCGCCGCAGCACCGGATGCGCCTGGCGCAGCGCCACCAGCCGGGAGGCCAGCGCGAACAGCTCCCGCCAGACCGGGTCCTCCAGCAGCGACCAGTCCACCCAGCCCGTCTCGTTGTCCTGGCAGTAGGCGTTGTTGTTGCCGCCCTGGGTGCGGCCGAACTCGTCGCCCGCGACCAGCATCGGCACCCCGGTCGACAGCAGGAGGGTGGTCAGCAGATTGCGCAGCTGCCGCCGCCGCAGCCCGCCGATCCGGGCGTCGTCCGTCTCGCCCTCCGCCCCGCAGTTCCAGGACCGGTTGTCGTGGGTGCCGTCCCGGTTCGCCTCCCCGTTGGCCTCGTTGTGCTTGCGCTCATACGAGACCAGGTCGCGCAGGGTGAAACCGTCGTGCGCCGTCACGAAGTTCACCGAGGCGTACGGCCGCCGCCCGCCCCACGCGTACAGGTCGCTCGACCCCGACAGCCGGTACCCCAGGTCCCGTACGTCGGGCAGCGCGCCCCGCCAGAAGTCTCGGACGGCGTCCCGGTACCGGTCGTTCCACTCCGTCCACAGCGGCGGGAACGCCCCCACCTGGTAGCCACCCGTGCCCACGTCCCAGGGCTCCGCGATCAGCTTGACCCGGCGCAGCACCGGGTCCTGGGCGATCACCGCGAGGAACGGCGAGAGCATGTCCACGTCGTGCATCGAGCGCGCGAGCGCCGCTGCCAGGTCGAAGCGGAAGCCGTCGACCCCCATCTCCGTCACCCAGTAGCGCAGCGAGTCGGTGATCAGGCGCAGCACGTGCGGGCGCCCCGCGTGCAGGGTGTTCCCGCAGCCCGTGTAGTCGGCGTAGCGGCGCTGGTCGGACTGGAGCCGGTAGTAGCCCCGGTTGTCGATCCCGCGCAGCGACAGCGTGGGGCCCAGCTCGCCGGCCTCCGCCGTGTGGTTGTAGACCACGTCGAGGATGACCTCGATCCCGGCGGCGTGCAGGGCCCGGACCATCCGCTTGAACTCGCCGACCTGCTGTCCGGCCGTACCGGAGGAGGAGTACCCGGCGTGCGGGGCGAAGTAACCGATCGAGTTGTAGCCCCAGTAGTTGCGCAGCCCCTTGCGCAACAGATGGTCCTCGTGCGCGAACTGGTGCACCGGCAGCAGCTCGACCGCCGTCACCCCGAGCCGGGTCAGGTGCTCGACCGCCGCCGGGTGGGCGAGCCCCGCGTACGTGCCGCGCAGTTCCTCGGGGACGCCCGGATGGCGCATGGTGAACCCGCGCACGTGCAGCTCATAGATCACCGAGTCGGCCCACGGGGTCTTCGGCCGGACGTCGTCGGCCCAGTCGTCGTCATCGTGGACCACGACCCCCTTGGGCACGAAAGGGGCCGAGTCCTGGTCGTCGCGCACCGTGTCGGCGATGTACTGCTGGGGCCAGTCGCGCACGTGCCCGTACACCTGCGGCGGCAGCGTGAAGTCGCCGTCCACGGCCCGCGCGTACGGGTCCAGCAGCAGCTTCGCCGGATTGAACCGGGCGCCGGTCCACGGGTCCCAGCGGCCGTGCACCCGGAACCCGTACCGCTGCCCGGGGTGCACGCCCGGCAGGAAGCCGTGCCAGATCTCGTGCGTGAGCTCGGTGAGCGCGCACCGGGTCTCGGTGCCGTCCGCGTCGAAGAGGCAGACCTCCACCGCCTCCGCGCCCTGGGCCCACAGCGCGAAGTTGGTGCCGGCCGTGCCGTCCGGGCCGCTGTGGAAGCGGGCCCCCAGCGGGTGCGAGGACCCGGGCCACACCGCGGGGCCCGGAAGCGCGCGGACCCGTAAGGCCGGCCGGCCGTTGACCTGGGGGAGGGGCGGGGCGGCGCCCTTGCCCCGCACCCCGTTCCCGGCGGCCACGGGGTGCGCGGCGACGACGGCCTTCACCGCCCCGGCGGCTTCGACGACCTCGGCCGCGTTCACGGCATCCACGGCATCCACGGCCTCCATGGCGTTCGCGGCCTCCACGGCCTCCACGGCGGCGGGTTCCACCGCCTCTTGCTCGGCTGCGCTCGACACTGCCCGCCTCCACGGCTCCTGGGTACCGTCGGGGGAGGGAGTGCGGCCCCGGGCGTCCCGGCCCGGGCCCGCCCCCCGTCTGGTCCTTCCCACTGTTCTGCCCGGACAGTTCTGCCCGGAACGTGCCCCGCCCTCACGTTTCCCCCGGAGGGGGCCGGTCGTTGGAGGGATCGTGACACTTCTGACGAGGCGGGCAGGGGCGGGATTGGCCGCCGTGGCGGCATGGGCGGCCCTGCTGGGCGGACTGGCCGGCTGCACCGGGGGCGGCGGGGCGCCGGTCGAGATCCAGCTGCCCGGCAAACCCCGGTCGCCGGACGAGGCCATCCGGATCACCCCCGAGGACAACGCCAAGGGCGTCCCGGCGGATGGCCCGCTCACCGTCAGGGTGCCCGAGGGCCGGCTGGAGCGGGTCGTGGTCACCAAGGTCGAGGACGCCCAGGAGGAGAAGGTCCCCGGCGCGATCGCCGCCGACGGCCTGAGCTGGAGCCCCGACCCGGCCCACGGACGGCTCGCGCTCGCCGCCAAGTACACCGTGGACGCGGTCGCGCTCGACGGGCACAACCGCCGCCAGGCCCGGCACACCACCTTCACCACCTACGTCCCCGAGGAGCGGTTCATCGGCTACTTCAAACCCGAGAACCGCTCCACCGTCGGCACCGGCATGATCATCTCCTTCAAGTTCAACCGGTCGATCGAGAACCGCGCCGACGTCGAGCGCGCCATCACCGTCACCTCGAAACCCGCCGTCGAAGTGGCCGGCCACTGGTTCGGCCGCGAACGACTGGACTTCCGGCCCAGGCGGTACTGGAAGCCCGGCACCGAGGTCACCGTGAAGATGAGCCTGCGGGACGTCCAGGGCGCCCCCGGCTCGTACGGCATCCAGGACAAGACCATCTCCTTCACGGTGGGCCGCTCCCAGGTCTCCACCGTGGACGCGGCCGCGCACACGATGGAGGTCCGCCGCGACGGGCAGCTCGTCTCCACCCTCCCCATCACCGCGGGCGCGCCCAAGAACACCACCTACAACGGGAAGATGGTGGTGATGGAGATGTTCGACGTCACCCGCATGAACGGCCAGACGGTGGGCTTCGGCGGCGAGTACGACATCCCCGACGTGCCGCACGCCATGCGGCTCACCACCTCGGGGACCTTCCTGCACGGCAACTACTGGGCCAGCCCGGACACCTTCGGCTCCACCAACGTCAGCCACGGCTGCGTGGGACTGCGCGACGACAAGGGCGGCGGCTCGGACACCCCGGCGGGCTGGTTCTTCGACCGGACCCTGATCGGGGACGTGGTGGAGGTCGTGAACTCCCAGGACAAGACCGTCGCCCCCGACAACGGGCTGGGCGGCTGGAACATGTCCTGGGCCAACTGGGTCGCCGGCTCCGCCGTCAGCTGAGTGACGGTGGGTCGGTCCCGGCCGACCTCCCGATTCTTGGTGCGGAACGGTGACATGACCGTTTCTCTTCGTGATCCCTGCATGTGATTTCCTGTCGGCAAGCGCGCGACTGTCCGCGCGCGGGGGACATGGGGAGAAACAGAGTGAACGTGCAGCCGATACGCGGCCGCGCCCGCCGCACCGGCCTGCCGGCCCTCCTGCTCGGAGCGGCCCTGCTGCTCACCAGTGCGTGCAGCGGCGGTGGTACAGGCGGCGGAGGCGGCGACAACGCCGGTGGCGGAGGGGGCGGCAAGACCGGCACCGAGGCCTCCAAGGCCGTGGTCAGCGTCAAGCCGGACGACGGGGCCAAGGAGGTCGCGACCAGCGGCGTCCTGAAGATAACCAGCACCGGCGGCAAGCTCACCACGGTGACCGTCGCCGACACCAAGGGCAACGCCGTCGAAGGCAAGCTCGCCGCGGACGGCGCGAGCTGGGAGCCGGCCCGGAACCTGGCGTCCGCCACCGAGTACAAGGTGCACGCGGTCGCGAAGGACGAGGCCGGCCGGGAGTCCGCCAAGGACACCACGTTCACCACCCTCACCCCGACCAACACCTTCGTGGGCCACTACACGCCCGAGGACGGCGAGACCGTCGGCGTGGGCATGCCGGTGTCGATCAACTTCAGCCGCGGCATCACGAACACCGACGCCGTCGAGAAGGCCATCACGGTGACGGCCGAGCCGTCCGTACCGGTCGAGGGCCACTGGTTCGGCAACGACCGCCTCGACTTCCGCCCCGAGAAGTACTGGGCCGCCGGCACCAAGGTCACCGTGAAGATCGCCCTCGACGGCGTCGAGGGACGCCCCGGCGTCTACGGCAAGCAGACCCGCACGGTCAACTTCACCATCGGCCGCTCGCAGGTCTCCACCGTCGACGCGAGCGAGCACACGATGCAGGTCGTCCGTGACGGCCAGGTGCTCAAGAACCTTCCGATCACCGCGGGCGCCCCGTCGACGACCACCTACAACGGGCAGATGGTCATCAGCGAGAAGTACAAGGTGACCCGGATGAACGGCGCGACGGTCGGCTTCGGCGGCGAGTACGACATCTCCGACGTCCCGCACGCGATGCGCCTGTCGAACTCCGGCACCTTCGTCCACGGCAACTACTGGGCCTCCTCGGGCACCTTCGGCTCGGAGAACGTCAGCCACGGCTGCGTCGGCCTCAAGGACGTCCGCGGCGCCGGTGACGGCAACCAGCCCGCCGCCTGGTTCTTCAACGAGTCGCTGATCGGCGACGTGGTCATCGTGAAGAACTCCAAGGACAAGCAGATCGCCCCGGACAACGGCCTCAACGGCTGGAACATGGACTGGGCGGAGTGGATCAAGTAGCCACCCCGAGCGCGTAGTGCGGTGGCCCGGTGCTGTGACCCACAGCACCGGGCCACCTTGCGTTAACCGGCGCTAACCTTCCCCGTATGACCATCTCTCTCGAAGTCTCCGAAGGCGTCGGCACCATCCGCCTGGACCGGCCGCCCATGAACGCCCTGGACATCGCCACCCAGGACCGGCTGCGCGAGCTCGCGGTGGAGGCCACCGAGCGTGCCGACGTCCGTGCGGTGATCCTCTACGGCGGCGAGAAGGTGTTCGCGGCCGGCGCGGACATCAAGGAGATGCAGACGATGGACCACGCGGCGATGGTCGCCCGGTCCCGCGGACTGCAGGACGCCTTCACCGCCGTGGCCCGGATCCCCAAGCCGGTCGTCGCGGCCGTCACCGGCTACGCCCTGGGAGGCGGCTGCGAGCTGGCGCTGTGCGCCGACTTCCGGATCGCCGCCGACAACGCCAAGCTGGGCCAGCCCGAGATCCTGCTGGGCCTGATCCCCGGGGCCGGCGGTACCCAGCGGCTGTCCCGGCTGATCGGCCCGTCCAAGGCCAAGGACCTCATCTTCACCGGCCGGATGGTCAAGTCCGACGAGGCGCTCGCCCTCGGGCTCGTGGACCGCGTCGTGCCCGCCGCCGAGGTCTACGAGCAGGCCCACGCCTGGGCCGCCCGGCTCGCCCAGGGGCCGGCCCTCGCGCTGCGCGCCGCCAAGGAGTGCGTGGACGCGGGCCTGGAGGCGGACATCGACACCGGCCTGACCATCGAACGCAACTGGTTCTCCGGCCTGTTCGCCACAGAGGACCGCGAGCGCGGCATGCGCAGCTTCGTCGAGGAAGGCCCCGGCAAGGCCAAGTTCCTCTGAGACCAGGCGGATCCGCCGGAACCCCGGTGACCGGTTCCTTCCTGGGGGTGGATTAGCCAGGCCTTAAAGGACCCTTAAGGCAGGGTGGTGATCCACTCTGGGTGATCGTCTCCTCGCCCGGTGTCATCCCAGGTCAACCCGCATCGCACGGGGGCCGGTTGCCTCGCGCATATGACGGGACGCCCCCTCGGGAGCATCTGCTCCGGGGGGTGTTTTCCCGCGGAACGGCCCGGGCGGGCCGGTCGGCCGTCCATGATGGGTGCATGGCGGGCCTGGAGGGTGTGGAACAGCCGCGGCAGCGCAACAGCGCTTCCGCCGTACGGCTGACGGCGGCGGCGCTTGAGGACGAACAGGGCCTCAAGGCGCTGGAGTTGTACGGGAATCCCGCCGAGGCGGAAGTGACGCTGCCGTCCATGCCCGAGTCGGCGAGCACCGCCCGCCGGCTGACCCAGTGCGTGGTGATCCGCCTCTGGGGCTTCTCCCCGCAGATCGCCGAGCACACCGTCCTGCTGGTCTCCGAGCTCGTGGGCAACGCGGTGCGCCACACCGGGGCGCGCTCCTTCGGTCTGCGGCTGGTGCGCCGGCGCGGCTGGATCCGCGTCGAGGTGCGTGACCCCTCCCGCGGGCTGCCGTGCCTGATGCCGGTCCATGAGCTGGACACCACCGGGAGGGGGCTCTTCCTCGTCGACAAGCTCTCCGACCGCTGGGGCGCCGACCTGCTGCCGCGCGGCAAGATCACCTGGTTCGAGATGCGGGTGGCCGACCGCTGAGCCCCCGGATGCGCCAGAAGCCCCCGTCCGCCGCTGGTGGGGCGTCGTGGGGGCTTCATGGGTGCGCCGAGGATCGAAGGGGGTGTGATCCTCGGCGTGGCGACTTCGCTCGGGTCAATGGGGAAGCCGTGATTCCGACTATGGCAGACGGGCGAGCAAACGCCAAAAGTCCCAACTTGGACATAAGTGTGCATATCCTAAGAGTTTCCACCTAAATCCTAGGTGAGGTCGGCCACTCACCTCGCAATCCATGAATGACTATCCACCGCTGTGGGTGAATCGTTGATCGCACAGCGAACAGGCCCCCCATGTGGCCCTGCTCGGCAAACATCCCGAAATGGGTCAATCATTACCTTCCGGGTCATCCACCCCTTAAATGGGCGGGTGCTCTGCTACCCGGACCGCCGATCAGCTCTCCGCGCGGGCGCGGCGGTCGCCGCCGGTACCCTCGCCGCCGCCTGCGGGACGGACACCCGCACCCCGTCCGCCCGACCGGCCGCCACGCCCGGCGACCGCGGAGCGCCCCCGAAGTCCGGCCGGGCCCAGGCGGCCGCCCCGGCCCCCGCCCCGCGCCGGTTCCCCGGGCAGCCCGTCGAAATCGCCCACGGCCCGCGCGAGCGCCCCCGGGTCGCCCTCACCTTCCACGGCAACGGGGATCCCGCCACCGCCCGCGCCGTCCTCGCCGAAGCCGAGAAGGCCGGTGCGCGGGTCACCGTCCTGGCCATCGGCAGCTGGCTCGACGCCCATCCCGACCTGGCCCGCCGGGTCCTGGACGGCGGCCACGAGCTCGGCAACCACACCCAGCGCCACCTCGCCATCAACGCGATGCCCGAAGCGGAGGCCTATGCCGAGATCACCGGCTGCGCGCAGCGGCTCAAGCGGCTCACCGGCTCCATCGGCACATGGTTCCGCCCCTCGCAGACCCAGTACGCCACCCCGCTCGTCCAGAGGCTGGCCCAGCGGGCGGGCTACCCGCACGTCCTCTCGTACGACGTGGACTCCCTCGACTTCACCTCGCCCGGCGCCGCGGCCGTCATCCGCACCGTCACCGGGACGATCCGCAGCGGATCGGTGGTGAGCCTGCACTTCGGCTACGCGGACACGGTCGACGCGATGCCGTCCCTCCTCGAAGAACTCGCGCGCCGCAAGTTGCGCGCGGTGACCACCACGGAGCTGCTGACCTCATGACGACCACCCGCCTTCCCCGGAAGGCCACCGTGCTGCTGGCCGGTCTGGTCCTCGCCGCCCTGGCCGGCTGCGGATCGGCCGACAAGAGCCCCGCCGAGGCGCTCGGCTCCGAAGCCCCGGCCCTTCCCCCCGTCAAAGCCGTCCCGGCACCGCCGCCGGGACTGGCCGGAATGCCACCCCTGATCGACCCCCACGACGTGTACGCGGCCGACCGGCCGAACCAGCTCTCCCCGGTGGTGAAGAACTTCCCCTCCCGCGTCTACGTGCCGAACACGACCTCCAACACGGTGTCCGTCATCGACCCGAAGACGTACAAGGTCATCGACACCATCCCGGTCGGCGTCCAGCCGCAGCACGTGGTGCCCTCCTGGGACTTGAAGACCCTGTGGGTCAACAACAACCGCGGCCACACCCTCACCCCCATCAACCCCGCGACCGGCGAGGCCGGCCATCCCGTCGAGGTGCACGACCCGTACAACCTGTACTTCACGCCCAACGGCAAGTACGCGGTCGTGATGGCCTCCATGGACCGCGAACTCGTCTTCCGCGACCCGCACACGATGAACCGGGTGAAGACCGTCCCGGTGACCTGTTTCGGCGTCAACCACGCCGACTTCTCCGCCGACGGCCGCTACTTCATCGTGAGCTGCGAGTTCTCCGGCGAGCTGCTCAAGGTCGACACCGAGCGGATGGAGGTCATCGGCCAGCAGAAGCTGCCGTTCGAGGGGGCGATGCCGCAGGACGTGAAGGTCTCCCCGGACGGGAAGACCTTCTACGTCGCGGACATGATGGCGCACGGCATGTGGGTGCTCGGCGGCGACGCCTTCGACACCCCGAAGCTGCTGCCCACCGGCAAGGGCTGTCACGGCCTCTACGTCAGCCGCGACTCGAAGGAGATGTACATCTCCAACCGCGGCGAGGGCAGCATCTCCGTCTTCGACTTCACCCAGAACAAGCTCACCAAGAAATGGGAGCTGCCGGGCGGCGGCAGCCCCGACATGGGCGGCGTCTCCGCCGACGGCAAGGTGCTCTGGCTCTCCGGCCGCTACAACTCCGAGGTCTACGCGATCGACACGGCCACCGGCCAACAGCTCGCCCGGATCCCCGTCGGCGGCGGCCCCCACGGCCTGGCCGTCTACCCGCAGCCCGGGCGCTACTCCCTCGGGCACACCGGCATCTTCCGGTAGGGCGGGCGCAGGGCATGACGATGCCCCGGGAGCCCGCACAAGCTCCCGGGACACCGTCGTCCACTCACCAGGCGACGGGAAGCCGTTCCGGCAGCCGCTTGATGAAGCCCGTACGCCAGACCAGGTTCTCCGCGGGCACCGCGAGCCGCAGTTCGGGCAGCCGCTCCACCAGCACCCCCAGGGCGATCTCGGCATGGGTCCGGCCCAGCGCCGAGGCCGGGCAGAAGTGCCGGCCCGCGCCGAAGGCGAGGTGGGCGTTGGCGCTCTGGCGCTCCAGGTCCAGCTCCTGCGGACGCTCGAAGGCATCCGGGTCGAAGTTGGCCCCCTCCAGCAGGACGAGCACCAGCTCCCCCTCCTTGACCAGCACCTCGCCGACCTGGACGTCCGCCAGGGCGATGCGCGGCAGGCCGTCACCCACGGACAGGTTCCAGCGCAGCAGCTCGTCGACGGCACCGCCCATGCGCTCGGGGTGGCGGCGCAGGTAGCCGATCAGCTCCGGCTTCTGGAGCAGGGCGAGGACGGCGAGGGTCAGGAACGCCGACGTGGACACGGCCCCGGCGCCGAAGAGCGACACGGCGACCGTCGCGAACATCTCGTCGGTCAGATGCGCCGACTCCGGGTCGGCCTCCCGCAGGTCCGCGAACCGGCCGAGCAGCCCCGTACGCTCCTCGGCGGGCCGTGCGAGCTGCGCGTGGAACCGGTCGACGAAATAGCCGACGTCCTTGTACCAGTTGAGGGCCGAGTCGGCGAACGGCTCGCGCGCGGTCATGAACGCGACGTCCAGGCCGGACATCAGCCGCCGCCAGTCCTCGAAGGGCACCCCGAGGACCTGGCAGTGCATGGCCGCCGAGAAGGGGTCGGCGAACCCCGCCCGGAGGTCTGCGGGGCCGCCCTCGGCGATGATCGCGTCGAGGAGCTCCCCCGCCGTGGCGCGCAGCCGGTCCTGCAGCCCCTTCTGGCGCGGGTTGAGCGCCTTCATCACCGCGTTGCGCAGCCCGGCGCTGTTGATGTTGCCCATGTTGTTGACGACCTCGGGCGGGATCGTCAACGCGTACTGGCGCGGAACGCCGGCGTTCGCCGTGTCCTTGAGGCTGAAGCGCTCGTCCTCCAGCACCTGCTTGGCCAGCGCGTAGCTGCTGACCAGCCAGGCCGGATCCCCGGTGAGGGTGCGGACCCTCGCGACCGGGGCCTTCTCGCGCAGCCAGGTGCACTCCTCGGGGAGCACGTCGCCGCGGCGGGAGAGGGGGAAGTCGAGGAGGGCCTCGGTGTGGCTGCGGCGGTCGGCTGCGTGGCTGCCCTCAAGCTGCTCGACGCTCATCGACGGTCCCTTCGGTCGGTGCATGGATCGTGGGCGGCGCGGACGCAGCGGCCTCGGGCCGTACGACGGCGTACGCCTGGTTGCGGGTCGCGCGCAGGCCGCCGCCGCGCGCGAAGAGGACGTCCGTCAGCGGCATCTTGACGTGGTAGGCCGCCACCGAGGACGGCACGTCGAGAATGCTGGGGGTGTCCACGAAGAACGGCAGCTCTGCCGCCATGTAGTCGAAACACACCTGCAACTGCCCGGTGGTGATGGATTCACCTTCCGGCAACTTCGAGCCGACAAAGTGGAGGGCCATTTCCTCGCAGCCCTTGCGGAATTCGTCATCGGTCTCAAGGAAATGCAGTACGCGTCGGTGCAGTAGTTGGTAAACGGGGTTCGGTTGGAACTCTGAAAGTGCCCTCACGCGGATCTCCGCATGGGGGTCGCCTGCTTCCTCCACGCCCTTGAGAATCCGCCGTCGCACCGCTTTGATCTCCTTTGTGGCGCGCTTCTCCGCGTGCTCCCGGGTGTAGCCGAAAGCGGCGAACATCCGGTCCACGTGCAGATCTGCGTACACGAAGTCGACCTGCGCGAAGCGGGCGGTGGCCCATCGGGCGAGACTGCTGATGCGCTCGGAGCTGAAGTAGCTGTTTCCAGGACTCACTCCGATGAGCACATGGTCGCCGTCTTCCCAGATATGGCGGCAAGTGCGGGTGAAGGGCAGAACTTCGAATGATGCGTCGGCTGTGATCGTCACCTGTGTGATCGCCCTTGTTGCCGCTTGTCCCTGGGAGCCCTGCGCTCCTGGTGTGGCGGCAATGTCGGTACGTTATGCCGTGACCCCGGAACGTGACAAGTCCGGGGCCGATTTCTTGGCTGGAATTGTTGCTTCCGCATCGCGGAAGAGCAATTGAATTTCTATCTGCCGGCCGAACGGGACCCGCGGGACGGGCGTGGTCCGGCTGGCGCTACCCTGAGCCGGTCAACAAGCACCAAGAAGGGGTGGACCCAGTGGCGGACATCGAGAACGCGCGGACGACGTTCGGCAAGTTCGACGCGAACGGCGACGGCTTCGTCACGGCCGACGAGTTCCGTGCGGCCATGGCGGAGATGGGCGACCCGTTCGTCACCGGCCCGGTCGCGGACGCCGTGATCGCCGCCAAGGACGCGAACGGCGACGGCCTGCTCAGCTTCGACGAGTTCTGGGCCTCCCTGAACAAGTAGGCGTCACGCCGGGCCCCCGTCCCGCCCCGTGCCGGGCGGGACGGGGGCCTGCGGCTGCCCGTCGGCGGCGGTCATGTCCTCGACCACGCTGACGGCCTCCTCCAGCCAGTGCAGCCAGAACGTCTCCAGGCTGATGCCGCCGTGCAGCACGAGCCGGCGCAGCCGGTCCTCGTCGGAGGCCGGCCCCGGGCGGAAGTCCTTCTCCTCGATGGCCTCGTACGTGGCCAGCTGGCGGCGGTGCAGGTCGCGGTGGCGGCGCAGTTCCGCGGCCAGGCCCTGCGGACCGACGACACCGGCCGCCCGGATGCGCAGCAGCAGCGGGTCCCGGATGGCCTTCGGATCCTGGCTCTCGCCGACCCACCGGGCGAGCTCCGCGCTGCCCGCGGGCAGCACCTCGTACTCCTTCTTCTGCCCCCGTACGGGTGCCTCGCTGGGCAGCGCCCGGATCAGGCCCGCCTCCTCCAGCCGGCCGAGCTCCCGGTAGATCTGCTGGTGCGTCGCCGACCAGAAGTACCCGATCGACTTGTCGAACCGCCGGGTCAGCTCCAGCCCGGACGAGGGCTTTTCGAGCAGGGCGGTGAGGATGGCGTGCGGGAGCGACATGCGGTCATCCTAGGTTCGCGGCGGTCTCAGGCGTCGGGCGCCGCCAGGGACGCCAGGGCGCCGGGCGTGCGCGGGCCCGGAACGTGCGGCGCCAGCAGGCCGTGGGCGCGCAGGAAGGCCGTCACCGCCGGGGACCAGGCCTGGCGCAGGCCGGCCGAGGCCAGCAGCTCCGGGTCCGAGAGGAGGCTCTCGGCCGGGCCGAAGCGGATCCCCGCCGGGGTGAGCACCGCCGCGTCGTCGGCCCAGCGGACCGCCAGGTCCACGTCGTGCGTGGCCATGACGACCGTGGTGCCCTGTGCCCGCAGACCCGCCAGGACGTCCAGGAGGCGTTCCTGTCCGTCCGGGTCGAGGCCGGCCGTCGGCTCGTCCAGGATCAGCACCCGCGGGGCCATCGCCACCGCGCCGGCGATCGCCGCGCGCTTGCGCTGCCCGTAGGACAGCAGATGCGTGGGGCGCTCCCGCAGGGCGGTGATGTCCAGCGCCGCGAGCGCCGCGTCCACCCGCTCCCGGACCTCCGGCAGCGGTAGGCCCAGGTTCATCGGACCGAAGGACACGTCTTGTTCGACCGAGGCCGCGAACAGCTGGTCGTCCGGGTCCTGCACGACCAGCTGGACGGCGGAGCGCAGCCGGGTCAGCCCGGCGCGGTCGTGGGCCACCGCGCGCCCGCCCAGGCGCAGTTCGCCCGGCGCCGGACGAAGGCCCCCGCTCAGCAGCCGCATCAGTGTGGTCTTCCCGCTGCCGTTGCGGCCGAGCAGGACCAGCGCCCGGCCCTCGGCGATGGCGAAGTCCACGCCGGACAGGACCGCCGGGCCGTCCTCGTACGCATAGCCGGCGCCGGACAGTTCCACCAACGGGTTCACAGGTAGAGCCCCTTCAGGGTGAGGGTCAGCGTGATCAGGGCGGCGAGCAGGGCTCCGGACGCCGCCAGGAACCGCCAGGACACGGCCGCCTCGGGTACGAGCACCCGCAGCGCGCCGTCGTAGCCCCGCCCGGCCAGGCCCACCTGGAGCCGGGCCGCGCGGTCGAAGGCCCGTACGAACGAGGTGGCGGCGAGCCCGGCGAGCGAGCGCCACACCGCCGCCCGCCCCGCCTGCCCCAGCCGGGCCGCCTGGGCGCGCCGCACCTGGGCCAGGGAGTCCAGCAGCAGGAAGCCGATCCGGTACATGACCAGCGCCACGTCCACCACCGGTGCCGGGACCCCGGCCCGGACCAGCCGGGGCAGGACGTCCGAGACCGGGGTGGTGAAGGCGAACAGCAGTATCCCGAGGGAGGCCGCGGAGGTACGCAGCAGCAGCTCGGCGGCGTGCCGCGGGCCGTCCGGGGCCGGCGCGAGCAGCCCCGCCGGGCCGCCCACCGCGAACAGCAGGGGCACCGCCCCCGTGAAGCAGAAGCCCAGCGGAATCCGGAAGGCGCGCCAGAGCTGCCGGCCGGACACCCCAGCCGGGCCGAGGAGCACCGCGAGCGTTGCGGCGGCGGTCAGGGGCCCGCCCGGCCAGGGCGGCAGGCACACGGCCGTGACCGTGAGCCCGAGCCCCAGGAGGGCCTTCTCCAGTGGATGGCGGCCTCGCCAGCGGCTGCTGTGGGCCGCCACGTCGATCGGCAGCACCGGCTACGACTCCGCCGACTCTGCTCCGGCCTCGGCCCGCGCCTGGGCGAGCCCCTGGCGGCGGCCCTTGCGCACCCCGAAGTAGTACGCGAGCACGCCCGCGCCCAGCGCGGCCTGCAGGGCGAACAGCGCCGACTCCACCTCGCCGGAGGGGGGCTCGTACAGGGGCGAGAACCACGGCTCGTAGTCCGGCTTGAGCTCCGTGATGGCCATCTCCGCCTGGGCGTCCGCACCGGTGAAGGGCTCCTCCTTGCCCTCGCCCATGCCCAGGGCGATCGGCAGGACGGCCAGCGCGGCCACCAGGAGCAGCAGCAGGCCGTTGACCTTCGCGTTGCGGCTCATCTTCCGGCTCATCAGACGGCCGCCTTCTGCTCGGTGGAACCGGTGAGCTTCGCCACGCCCAGCCGGACCAGGTCCGACTTGCTGGACTGCATCAGCAGCCGCATCACGAGGACGGTGAGCAGGCCCTCGCTGACGGCCAGCGGGATCTGCGTGACCGCGAAGATGCCGCCGAACTTCAGGAGCGCGCCCGGGAAGCCGCTGCCCGGGTCCGGGAAGGCCAGGGCCAGCTGCACGGAGGTCACGCAGTAGGTGACCAGGTCGGCGAAGAAGGCGCCGAAGAAGACGGTCACCATCAGCGGGACGCCGGAGCGCCGCAGCAGCACGTAGACCCCGTAGCCCGCCCAGGGGCCGGCGATGGCCATGGAGAAGACGTTCGCGCCGAGTGTGGTCAGGCCGCCGTGGGCCAGCAGCAGCGCCTGGAAGAGGAGGGTGATCGTGCCGAGCACCGCCATGATCGGCGGCCGGAACAGGATCGCCCCGAGCCCGGTCCCGGTGGGATGCGAGCAACTTCCCGTCACCGAGGGGATCTTCAGGGCGGACAGGACGAACGTGAACGCACCGGACGCTCCGAGCAGCAGCGTGCTCTCCGGGTTCGCCTTCACCTCGCGGGTGAGGGCGCGTACGCCGTGGACGACGAACGGAGCGGACGCGGCGCCCCAGGCGACCGCGTGCAGCGGGGGCAGGAAGCCCTCGGCTATATGCATGAGTGGGAGACCTCTCCAGCACCTCGTGGATGGACAACGCGCCCCGGCCGGTCTCCTGGCTCACGGGTGATGATGCCCGGGCTCCGCCTTCCCGGGCCGTGCGAAGACTCCCGCGCAGCCCAGTGGCTTCCCGCTGGGGGCACCCCAGTGGTGGCTGGGGGAGGAGCCGGACTTCCCGTTCACAGTGGCGAGGGCCGCACCGGATTTCCACCGGTTTCCCGAACACCAAGGCCCGCTGACCCTAGTCGGCCGGACGGACCGGTAACAACCCGGCCCAAACCCGCCCACAGGACGGAGGGATTCCGTTTCGTCGCCCCGCCTCCCGTCCCCCGCACGGGTGCGGCCCGGTGGCGGCCCCGGTCGCCCGTGCCCAGGCTGGGGGCGTGGCTGCCGACTACGACTACTCCGACCTCAGCGCCGTCTACGTGAACTGCACCCTCAAACGTTCCCCCGAGACGAGCAACACCGAGGGGCTGATCGACCGGAGCCGGGCCGTCATGGAGGCGGCCGGCGCCCGTACTTCGCTGATCCGCGCCGTCGACCACGACATCGCGACCGGCGTCTGGCCGGACATGACCGAGCACGGCTGGGAGAGCGACCAGTGGCCCGTCCTCTACAGCCAGATCATGGCCGCCGACATCCTCGTGCTGTGCGGACCGATCTGGCTCGGCGACAACAGCTCCGTCATGAAGCAGGTCGTCGAGCGGCTCTACGCCTGCTCCTCGCTCCTGAACGAGCAGGGGCAGTACGCCTATTACGGACGGGTCGGCGGTGCCCTGATCACCGGCAACGAGGACGGCGTGAAGCACTGCGCCATGAACGTCCTCTACAGCCTCCAGCACCTCGGCTACGCCATCCCGCCGCAGGCGGACGCGGGCTGGATCGGGGAGGCCGGGCCGGGACCCTCCTATCTCGACCCGGGATCGGGCGGCCCCGAGAACGACTTCACCAACAGGAACACGACCTTCATGTCCTGGAACCTGATGCACCTGGCCGCACTGCTCAAACGCGCGGGCGGGATCCCGGCCCACGGCAACCAGCGCTCGGAGTGGGACGCGGGCTGCCGCTTCGACTTCCCGAACCCCGAGCACCGCTGAGGCCGCCGGTGCCGGTCAGCCGCAGGTGTTGCGGTGGGCGACGTCCAGCACGAACCGCTCGGGCGCGTGCAGCGTGAAGGTGCGGAAGGCCGGCTTGCCCCGGAAGGCTGCGCCGAAGGTGACGTACCCCTCGAAGTCACCGGTCAGCGCGAGCCCCTTCAGCCGGGGCAGATGGATCGTGACGAGCTTCGGGCCGTGGTAGACGCTCTGCCCGGCACGGTTGTGCGCCTCGGCGGGATGCAGGCGGATCTGGAGGAAGTGCGTGCCGGCCAGGGGTACGGGCTTGCCGGACCCGTCCTGGACCAGCTTCGGCACGCGGGTGACGGCGACCTGGGGGACGTGCCCCCGCAGGTCGATGACGATCCGGTCGTACGTGCAGTGCCCGCCCCAGCGGGCGTTGACGACGAGCGGAGTGCGCGGGGCGGTGGCGGTGGCCGGCGCGGTGGAGGCCGGAGCGGCGAGAGCGGTCCCGGCGGTGAGCAGGGCTCCGGTGGCGAGGGCCACCACCCGCCGGCGGTGCGGATGGTTCATGGCGTCCCCCTGATTCGGGAGAGACGGGGACAGTGTCATCGGGAAAGACATCCCCGCTCTTCCCGCGGTTCCACCCGAAACGGGCAAAATCGGTAAAAACTTCTCAGCGGGTCAGGAGGGCGTCCAGCTCGGCGTCGAGGTCGTAGTACCGGTGCTCCCGGCCCCGCGGCACCAGCTCGACCAGCCGCCGGCACAGCATGCGCACGTCCTTCGCGCGGGCGGAGACGACGCAGCCGTGCACACCGTTGCTGAAGGAGAGGAAGACGCGGGGCTCGCTGCCCGCCCACCCCGGCCACACCCGCACGTCCCCGTCACCGGTGGCGCAGGCCTCCCCGTCGAGCAGCAGGTCCCGGGCGAACACCCAGCGGGCCAGGCGGGTCCCGTCCCCCAGGAAGTCGACGCACAGCTCGTAGGGCCGCTCGGGCCGGTAGACGAATGCGCCGAGGATCGGCAGCGGGGCCGGTGCGGCATCCAACAGGAGGGGGAGGACGCCGTGCTCGGTGCCGGTCATGGGGTGGGCCTCTCTTCGGGCGCGGGTCAGGCGCGGGCGAGGATCGCGGGTGTACCCGCGACTACCCCCGTCCGGCGAAAGTCCTCACTCCCAGGCCCCTGATTTCCCCGAATCCGCCGTCCGGCCCAACCCCGCCGGGCGCCCCGGGCCCCTCAGCACTCGATGACGTTGACCGCGAGGCCGCCGCGGGCCGTCTCCTTGTACTTGACCTTCATATCGGCGCCCGTCTCCTTCATGGTCTTGATGACCTTGTCGAGGGAGACCTTGTGGGAGCCGTCGCCGCGCATCGCCATCCTGGCCGCCGTGACCGCCTTGACCGCGGCCATGCCGTTGCGCTCGATGCACGGGATCTGCACCAGGCCGCCGACCGGGTCGCAGGTCAGGCCCAGGTTGTGCTCCATGCCGATCTCGGCCGCGTTCTCCACCTGCTCCGGGGAGCCGCCGAGGACCTCGGCCAGGGCGCCGGCCGCCATCGAGCAGGCCGAGCCGACCTCGCCCTGACAGCCGACCTCGGCGCCGGAGATCGAGGCGTTCTCCTTGAACAGCATGCCGATCGCGCCCGCCGCCAGCAGGAAGCGGACCACGCCGTCCTCGTCCGCCCCCGGGACGAAGTTCATGTAGTAGTGCAGGACCGCCGGGATGATGCCCGCGGCGCCGTTCGTCGGGGCGGTGACCACCCGGCCGCCCGCCGCGTTCTCCTCGTTCACGGCCATCGCGTAGAGGGTGATCCACTCCATCGACAGCGCCTGCGGGTCGCCCTCGGAGCGCAGCTTGCGCGCGGTGTTCGCGGCCCGGCGCTTGACCCGCAGGCCGCCCGGCAGGATGCCCTCGCGGGACATGCCGCGCGCGACGCAGGACTGCATGACCCGCCAGATGTCCAGGAGGCCCGCGCGGATCTCCTCCTCCGTACGCCAGGCCTTCTCGTTCTCCAGCATCAGGGAGGAGATCGACAGGCCGGTCTCCTTGGCCAGGCGCAGCATCTCGTCGCCGCTGCGGAAGGGGTACTTCAGCACCGTGTCGTCGAGCTTGATCCGGTCCTCGCCGACCGCGTCCTCGTCGACCACGAAGCCGCCGCCTACCGAGTAGTACGTCTTCTCCAGCAGCGGGGCCCCGGAGGCGTCGTACGCGAAGAGGGTCATGCCGTTCGCGTGGTACGGCAGGGACCGGCGGCGGTGCAGGATCAGCTGGGTCGCCTCGTCGAAGGCGATCTCGTGCGCGCTCCCTATCTCCGCGCCGAGCAGGCGCAGCCGGCCGCTCTGGCGGATGCGCTCCACCTCGTCGTCCGCGGTCTCCACGTTCACCGTGCGCGGGGAGTGGCCCTCCAGGCCCAGCAGGACCGCCTTGGGGGTGCCGTGGCCGTGGCCGGTCGCACCGAGGGAGCCGAACAGCTCGGCGCGCACCGAGGCGGTCTCGGCGAGCACGCCGTCCTTCTTCAGCCGCGTCACGAACATGCGCGCCGCGCGCATCGGGCCGACGGTGTGCGAGCTGGACGGACCGATGCCGATCGAGAACAGATCGAAAACGGAGATGGCCACGTTGGCGGACTCCCGGGTCATCCCCATGGTGGTGGGGAGCGGACCGTCCAGTCGCTCTCGCACGGTGGCGAGGCGGCCGACGGAGGGGCGGACTTTGCAGGGATTTGGGCAAAGGGCGCCTCGTGGGCACCCTTGCCCGGTTCATCAGCGTACGTCAGTTCGTGCGGGGGACGGTTACGCCGGCCTGTACGGCGGCTGTCGCGGTCTCGACGTACAGGACCGCGGGTCCGGACCACGAGAAGGGCCCGGCCCTGTGCGGAGCAAGGCCGGGCCCTCCCAAGCCGTTGCCTAGAGCGACGGGTACAGCGGGAACTTCGCGGCGAGCGCCGAGACGCGCGCCTTCAGGGCCGCGCTGTCGTACGTCGGCTTCAGCGCCTCCGCGATGACGTCGGCGACCTCCGTGAAGGCCTCCGCGTCGAAACCGCGGGTGGCCAGGGCCGGCGTACCGATCCGCAGACCCGAGGTGACCATCGGCGGCCGAGGGTCGTTCGGGATGGCGTTGCGGTTGACCGTGATCCCGACCTCGTGGAGGCGGTCCTCGGCCTGCTGGCCGTCCAGCTCGGAGTTGCGCAGGTCGACCAGGACCAGGTGCACGTCGGTGCCGCCGGTGAGGACGTCCACGCCCACGGCCTTGACGTCGTCCTGGACCAGGCGCTCGGCGAGGATCTTCGCGCCGGCCAGGGTGCGCTCCTGGCGCTCCTTGAACTCGGGCGAGGCCGCCACCTTGAACGAGACGGCCTTGGCCGCGATCACGTGCTCCAGCGGGCCGCCCTGCTGACCGGGGAAGACCGCGGAGTTGATCTTCTTGGCCAGCTCCTGCGTCGACAGGATGACACCGCCGCGCGGACCGCCGAGGGTCTTGTGCGTGGTGGTGGTGACGACGTGGGCGTGCGGCACCGGGTTCGGGTGCAGGCCCGCGGCGACCAGACCCGCGAAGTGCGCCATGTCGACCATCAGGTACGCGCCGACCTCGTCCGCGATGCGGCGGAAGGCGGCGAAGTCCAGCTGGCGGGGGTAGGCGGACCAGCCGGCGACGATCAGCTGCGGCTTGGACTCCTTGGCCAGGCGCTCGACCTCGGCCATGTCGACCTGGCCGTCCTCGCCGACGTGGTACGGGACCACGTTGTAGAGCTTGCCGGAGAAGTTGATCTTCATGCCGTGGGTCAGGTGACCGCCGTGGGCCAGGTTCAGGCCCATGATCGTGTCGCCCGGCTTCAGCAGCGCGAACATCGCGGCGGCGTTCGCCTGCGCACCGGAGTGCGGCTGGACGTTCGCGGCCTCGGCGCCGAAGAGCGCCTTGATGCGGTCGATCGCGATCTGCTCGACCACGTCGACGTGCTCGCAGCCGCCGTAGTAGCGGCGGCCGGGGTAGCCCTCGGCGTACTTGTTGGTCAGGACCGAGCCCTGGGCCTCCATGACGGCGACCGGAGCGAAGTTCTCCGACGCGATCATTTCCAGGGTCGACTGCTGGCGCAGGAGCTCGGCGTCGACGGCGGCGGCGACGTCCGGGTCGAGCTCGTGGAGAGGGGTGTTCAGAACAGACATCAGGGTCCCCTGGGGGTCAGTTGCCGGCGGTGAGCTTGGCGTACTCATCGGCGGAGAGCAGGTCCTTCGGCTCGTCCGTGATGCGTACCTTGAACAGCCAGCCGCCCTCGAACGGTGCGGTGTTCACGAGGGCCGGGTCGTCGACGACGTCCTGGTTGAACTCGACGATCTCGCCGGTGACGGGGGAGTACAGGTCGCTGACCGACTTGGTCGACTCCAGCTCGCCGCAGGTCTCGCCCTCGGTCACCGTGTCGCCGACCTCGGGGAGCTGGGCGTAGACGACGTCACCGAGCGCGTTGGCCGCGAACTCCGTGATGCCGACCGTCGCGACGCCGTCCTCGACGTCCGACAGCCACTCGTGCTCCTTGCTGTAACGCAGCTGCTGGGGGTTGCTCATGACCTGATTCTCCTGGATGCGGGGGAGTGCGAACGAACAGTGGTCTTGCGTACTGAGACGGCTCGGGAGGCGGCCGGGGCCGGCCGGCCCGGCCGGGCCGGGGTACGGAGCGTTACTTCTGCCGCTTGTAGAACGGCAGGGCCACGACCTCGTACGGCTCATGCGTACCGCGAATGTCCACGCCGACGCCGGAGGTGCCGGGCGCGGCGTGGGCCGCGTCCACGTACGCCATCGCGATCGGCTTGCCCAGCGTCGGGGACGGGGCGCCCGAGGTGACCTCGCCGATGACCTGACCGTCGGCCACGACGGGGAAGCCGGCGCGCGGGACGCGGCGGCCTTCGGCCACCAGGCCGACCAGCTTGCGCGGCGGGTTCGTGGCGGCGCGCTCGGCGGCGGCCTCCAGGGCGGCGCGGCCCACGAAGTCGCCCTCCTTCTCGAACTTCACGACCCGGCCCAGCCCCGCGTCGAAGGGGGTCAGGGCGGTGGTCAGCTCGTGCCCGTACAGCGGCATGCCCGCCTCCAGGCGCAGGGTGTCGCGGCAGGAGAGGCCGGCCGGGACCAGGCCGGCGCCCTCGCCCGCCTTGGTCAGCGCCTGCCACAGCTCCACGGCGTGCTCGGGGGCGATGAACAGCTCGAAGCCGTCCTCGCCGGTGTAGCCCGTACGCGCGATCAGCGCGGGCACGCCCGCGACCGTGCCCGGCAGGCCGGCGTAGTACTTCAGCCCGTCCAGGTCGGCGTCGGTGAGGGAGGCGAGGATGCCGGGGGACTCCGGGCCCTGCACGGCGATCAGCGCGTACGCGTCGCGGTCGTCGCGGACCTCGGCGTCGAAGCCGGCGGCGCGCTCGGTCAGGGCGTCCAGGACGACCTGGGCGTTGGAGGCGTTCGCGACGACCATGTACTCGGTCTCCGCGAGGCGGTAGACGATCAGGTCGTCGACGATCCCGCCGTCCTCCTGGCAGATGTGCGTGTAGCGGGCGCGGCCGACGCCGACGGTGGAGATGTTGCCGACCAGCGCGTAGTCCAGGGCCTTGACGGCCTCCGGACCGGTCAGCGTGATCTCGCCCATGTGGGACAGGTCGAACAGGCCGGCCTTGGTGCGGACGGCGTTGTGCTCGTCGCGCTCACTGCCGTACCGCAGGGGCATGTCCCAGCCCGCGAAATCGGTCATGGTCGCACCGAGCGAACGGTGCAGCGCATCGAGGGCGGTCAGGCGGGGGGCGTTGCTCATGGGTGTGGCTCCCGGGTCCCAGGGCATGACATGACGAGGACGGTCCTCCCCATCTGTCATCGGAACCTGAGAGGTTCGCCGAAAGGTCCCGGCCCGGCCGGGATGCGTCGACTTGCACCTTGGGTGGAGCCTGCGCCGGTTCCGTCACGGCGGACGGCGGCGCTGCTCGCTTTTCAGATCTGCCTCATCCACGCGGTACGGGGCCTGAGAGATTCAAGGGAGGAACTTGCTCCTTCGGCGCCCGGACACGGCCTGTCGGCCTGCCGGGACTCTCCCGCGCGGATTCAAGCGGCCGGTATGCAGTTGGTCCAGATGGCGCACATCATTGCACGCCCCGGCGGTGATCGGGCGGGTGGGCCCGCAAGAACGTGCGGACGTGAGACGGCCCGGCCGGAACCGCGGCCGCCGGATTACCGTCTTTTTACATTCAGTGGGCATGGGGTCGTGAGGACCCGGATCGGGGGGAGGCGATCACCGTGCGGAGATTCGGACTGCTGGCGACGACGACCGGGACCGTGGACGGGGTGCCGGCCCAGCGCAGCCGCGCCGAGCAGGTCCTTCCGGTACGTGACCTGCGCGGACGCGGGACGCGGGGCCCGCGCTGGCTCGGCTTCGCGGAGGGGGACATCGTCGTGGTCTCGGGCCTGCCCGGAGGCGGCAAGAGCACGCTGATCCGGCGGGCCGCCCAGGGCCGCGGCATCGACTCGCAGGACGTCCGCGAGCGCTGGGAGCAGCGGATGCCCGGGGCCCTGCCGTACGCCGTGTACCGGCCGCTGGTCCGCGCCGCGCACTACTGGGGGCTGTGGCGCACGCTCCGCTCCGGAGCCTCCGCGGTGGTCCACGACTGCGGCACCCAGGCCTGGGTCCGGGCCCTGCTCGCGGCGGTGGCGCGGCGCCGCGGCCGGGCCCTGCACCTGCTGCTGCTGGACACCACCCCCCAGGAGGCCCTGTCCGGGCAGGCGGCCCGGGGCCGCGGCGTGTCGGCGTACGCCTTCGCCCGGCACCGGGGGGCGGCCGCCCGCCTGCTGCGCGCCGCCGAGTCGGGGCGGCTGCCGGCGGGCTGCGCCTCGGTGGTGCTGCTGGACCGCCCGGCGGCCTCCCGGGTGACCCGGATCGCCTTCCGCGGGCAGTGAATCGGGGGCGGCCCGGGGCGGGAGAGCCCCGGGGCAGGGGCGCGCCCCGAGCCCTCCACGCCGAGCCGTTAATCTCGGGCGGGCAGACCTTGGGCGAAACAGCGGAGGCGTAGATGCACGGCGGCGGCTGGCCGGAGAACGAGCTGGAGCAGGTGCTCGGGGCGGCGCTGGGGCAGGCGGACGCCGGTGCGCGGATCGTCGAGGTGCTCGGGCGCAGCCGGGTCTGGGTGCCGCTGCCCGCCGGCGGGAGCCCGGACGGGCCCGGTCTGACCCTGCCCACCATGGACATCGGCGGCGCCGCGTTCGTCCCCGTCTACAGCTCGGAGGGCCAGCTGCGCGCGTGCGCCGGCCCCGCGCTGGACTTCGCCGTGGCCCCCGCCGTCGAGTTCGCGCGCGGGCTGCCCCCGCAGCTCGGCATCGCCGTGAACCCCGGCGGGGCCGTCGGCGTGCCGCTGCCGCCCCCGGCCGTCGCCGAGCTCTGCCGCACCGGGCGCACCCCGCTCGACGGCCCGGCCGGCGGCGGGCGGGTGCGGCTGTACGAACCGGACTGGCAGGAGGACCCGGTGGACTTCCTGACCGCCGCCGCGGAGGAGTTCCGCGCCACCGGGCTGGTCGCCGCCGCCCACCGCTGCCTCGCCAGCGTGGAGGGCGGGGCCCCGGAGCTGTACATCGGTGTCCGACTGGTGGGACGGGAGGCCGAGATGCGAAATGCCCCGCTGGAGGCCCTCGGCCGGGCCCTGACCCGCGTTCCGCCGCCCTGGCCCGTGCAGTTGATCCTGCTGGACGCCGCCGAGGACCCGGTGGTCGACTTCATTTGTGAGCGCGTACGCCCCTTCTACCTCCCGTAGGGCCGCTTAAGCTGGTGGCCGATACGGGTGTATGCCGTGCGCTCGCGCGGACGAAGCGGACGAAGAGGGGTACCGGGTGAGTGCGTCAGGCACGGCCGCGGCCGGGCAGGTCGAGCACATGATGCGCCAGGTGACTCCCGGGCGCTATGAGGGCTACGAGTCGCTCCTGCACGCCCTGGCCGAGGGCCGGCTGTGGATGCTGCTGTGGCAGGGGCAGCCGGGCTCCCCCGACGCCCAGTACGGCGGCATGGAAATCGAGGGCCTCGGATACGCGCCCTGCGTCACCTCCCCCCAGGAGCTGGCCGCCAGCGGCTGGAACCGCGGCTACGAGGTGGTCACCGGCCGGGACATCGCCCGCGCCCTCTACCCGGACCGCTGGGGCCTGTGGCTGAACCCGCACGCCCAGGGCGGCGGCCTCGGCATCCCCTGGGCCGATCTGCGCCGCATCGCCACCGGGCTGGACCGGATGCCGGCGGGCCCGCTGCGGCTCTCCGAGCCCACCCTGGAGCTCCCGCAGTTCTACGGGCTGCTGACCCAGCACGCGCACCGCACGCCCGCCGTGCGCTCGCTGCGCCGCGCGTGGGTGCAGCCCGCGCTGGGCTCCCCGTACCTGGCGGTGGGGCTCGACCTGTACGACGCCTCCGCGCCCGCGCTGGAATCCGTACGGGAGATGATGCGCCAGTCCGTCGGCGCCGTCCCCGACGGCGTACCGGTGTGCACGGTGGCGCTGGCGGACGAGCACGACCCCGTCGCGATGTGGCTGCGGGCCCAGACCCGCCCCTTCTACGACCGCGAGGGCCACGCTCCGGCCTACTGACCGGGGCTGCCCGGACCCTGAGACATCCGGACAGGGCGCCACCCGAGGCCGCAGGGAACCACCGTTCCCTGCGGCCTTCGCCTTGTCCGGATTTCGCCGTGGATGTGGGCCCAAAAGGCATGCGAGTCCGGCGAGTTGGGTGCCATGTCCGATTGCGTACCGAACAGACGGTCTTGCTCCGCTGAGACGAGAGCGAAGTCCGGATAACGGGAACCCGACCCTCACATCACGGTTGCGCATCCATTGGCCTGCGGGTCTGGCGGCTGATCGCGGGCCCGATGAAGACTCCCCACCCAAGAGCCGGTCAGTCCTCCAAGACGCGGTTCGGCACCTGCACTTCGCACGTCTTCCTGCACGGCTGCCCAGGCAGCACCTGCACAGCACCGCGTACCGCACCATCTGCCATTCCTGCACCTCAGCACGCGTACTGCGTATCACCACGCACTCCGAGCGCCACTCCGCACCAACGCCGCCACAGCGGCGGGCATGGGCCGGCAAACCCGTCGGCCGAGAGGGGTCCCCACCACGATGACGGCACCACTGCATGACACGAGCGCGGAATCGCCCGCACCCGTGTCCGTAGCCGACGTCCCTGCCAAGGCCATCGAAGGCCGCTCGCCCGGTCGCATCGCCTGGATGCGGCTCAAGCGCGACAAGGTCGCGCTGACCGGCGGCGTGATCGTGATCTTCCTGATCCTGGTGGCGGTCTTCGCCCCGCAGATCGTGAGCCTGCTGGGCCATCCGCCCAACGAGTTCCACGAGGACCTGATCGACCCGGACCTCGGCACGCCGCTCGGCTCCTTCGGCGGCATGAGCTCCGACTTCCTGCTGGGGGTCGAACCGACCAACGGCCGCGACGTGTTCAGCCGGATCGTCTTCGGCGCCCGCATCTCGCTGGTCGTCGCCTTCCTGGCGGCCTTGGTCTCCGTCGTCATCGGCAGCCTGCTCGGCGCGCTCGCCGGCTTCCTCGGCGGCTGGGTCGACGCAGTCATCAGCCGCACGATGGACCTGCTGCTGGCCTTCCCGCAGCTGCTGTTCACCATCGCCCTGGTCTCGGTCGTCCCCAACTCCCTGTGGGGATTCGAGGGTTCGGGCGTCCGGATGGGCGTGCTGATCGTCGTCATCGGCTTCTTCGGCTGGCCGTACATCGGCCGCATCGTCCGGGGCCAGACGATCTCCCTGCGTGAACGCGAGTACGTCGAAGCCGCCCGCAGCCTCGGGGCCGGCCGCGGCTACATCCTGGTCAAGGAGCTGCTGCCCAACCTGGTCGCACCGATCCTCGTCTACTCGACGCTGATCATCCCGACCAACATCCTGACGGAGGCGGCCCTCAGCTTCCTCGGCGCAGGCGTCAAGCCGCCCACCGCGTCCTGGGGAAAGATGCTCTCCGACGCCGTCCCCATCTACCAGGACGACCCCACGTACATGGTGGTCCCCGGTATCACGATCTTCATCACCGTCCTGGCGTTCAACCTCTTCGGGGACGGGCTGCGTGACGCACTCGACCCCAAGGGCAGCTGAACCGCTTCACCGATTCACCCACCAATGGAGGTTGGACAACCGTGATCCGCAGAAAGCAGGCACTCGCGATCACCGCAGTGATCGCCGCCCTGTCCCTGACCGCCGCGTGCGGTGGCAAGGACGGCGACAAGAAGGACGAGGGCAAGGGCGGCGGTGCCGCAGCCTTCAACGCGGCCACCACCGGCTTCGTGAACCCCTCGGACGCCAAGGGCGGTGAGCTCAAGCTCTGGTCGCCGCAGGACGTCGACTACCTCGACCCGGCGCGTGCCTACTACGGCTTCGTGTGGGACATCCAGCGCCTCTACGTGCGCCAGCTGCTCGCCTACGACAGCAAGCCGGGCAAGGACGGCAGCAAGCTCGTCCCGGACCTCGCCGAGGCCCTGCCGGTCCTGAGCAACGAGGGCAAGACGTACACCCTCAAGCTCAAGGACGGCGTGAAGTTCGAGGACGGCTCGCCGATCACCTCGAAGGACATCAAGTACGGCATCGAGCGCGTCTTCGCGCAGGACGTGCTGTCCGGCGGTCCCACGTACCTGATCGACATCCTCGACCAGGGCCAGAAGTACCCCGGCCCCTACAAGGACACCGACCCCAACAAGATGGGTCTGAAGTCCGTCGAGACGCCGGACGACAAGACGATCGTCTTCAACCTGGCGAGCGCCAACTCCGACTTCAGCTACCTGCTGGCCATGCCGTCCTCCTCGCCGGTCCCGGCGGCCAAGGACACGGGCGCCACCTACACCAACAAGCCGGTCTCCACCGGCCCGTACAAGGTGGAGAGCTTCACCGCGAGCAAGGGCGCCACCTTCGTCCGCAACGAGAACTGGGACCCGAAGACCGACACGATCCGCAAGGGTCTGCCGGACAAGGTCTCCTTCACGGTGACCACCAACCCGGACGACATGGACGCGCGTCTGCTGTCGGGCGACATCGACCTCGCCATCGACGGCACGGGCATGCAGCAGGCCGGCAAGAACAAGGTCCTCAAGGACGAGAACCTCAAGAAGAACGCGGACAACCCGTTCACGGGCTACATCCGCTACTTCGCCTTCCCGACGACGGTCGCGCCCTTCGACAACATCGAGTGCCGCAAGGCCGTCATCTACGCGGCCGACCCGAAGTCCCTGCAGACCGCCCGCGGCGGCCCGACCAGCGGTGACCTCGGCGCCAACATGCTGCCGCCCGGCATCCCCGGTGCCGACAAGAGCTACGACCCGTACAACCTGACGAAGGGCGAGCCGCAGGAGGCCAAGGCCAAGGAGGCCCTCAAGGCCTGTGGCAAGCCGGACGGCTTCGAGACCACCATCGCGGTGCGCAACAACCGCGCCCCCGAGGTCAAGACCGCCGAGTCCCTGCAGGCGTCCCTCGCCAAGGTCGGTATCAAGGTCACCATCGACCAGTACGACGGCAAGCTCTCCTCCTCCACGATCGGTTCGCCCGAGAACGTGAAGAAGAAGAACTACGGAATCATCGTCATGGGCTGGGGCGCCGACTACAACTCCGGCTCGGGCTTCCTGCAGCCGCTGGTCGACGGCTCGTTCATCCAGCCCAACGGCAACAACAACTACACGATGATCAACGACCCGGAGATCAACCAGCTGTTCAAGACGGCCGCGGCCGCCAAGACGCCGGAAGAAGCCGCGCCGTTCTACACCCAGATCAACCAGAAGGTCATGGAGAAGGCGCTCTACCTGCCGATCAACTTCGACAAGGCCTTCGTCTACCACAACCCGCGCCTGACCAACGTCTACTTCAACGACTCCATGGGCAAGATCGACCTTGCCACCGTGGGCATCGCTGCCAAGTAACCGAAAGTCAAGCTCAGCAGGCAAGTAAGTAAGTGCCTTCACCGCACATGCGCTAGTCCGAAGGGCAGGTGAAGGCCGCAGGCGGCGGCTGTCGTCCCCACGAGGGACGGCAGCCGCCCGCCCCGGGCGGCCGACTGCAGTGCTCGTCTACCTCATACGGCGGCTTTTCAACGTCGCCGCCACGCTGCTGGTGGTCTCCGTGGTCACCTTCGGCATCTTCTTCGCGGTCCCGAAGCTGACCGGCAGTGATCCCGCGCTCATGTACGCCGGCCGCGAGACCAACGAGACCGCCCTGGCGGGCATCCGCGTCAAGATGGGCTTCGACAAGCCCATCTCCGAGCAGTACCTGACCTTCGTCAAGGGCATCTTCGCCGGCCGCGACTACGACGGCGGCACCGATGTCACGCACTGCGCGGCGCCCTGCTTCGGCTACTCCTTCAAGACCGAGGCGCCCGTCTGGGAGACCATGGTCGACCGCATGCCGGTCACCCTGTCCCTCGCCCTCGGCGCGGCGGTCATCTGGGTGCTCGCAGGTGTGGCCACCGGCGTCGTCTCCGCCCTCAGGCGCCGGACCGCCATCGACCGCACGGTGATGGTCGGCGCACTCGCCGGCGTCTCCCTGCCGATCTTCTTCACCGGCATGGTCGCTCCCGCGATCTTCGTCTACAGCCTCGGCTGGCTGGACGTCTCCAACTACAAACCCCTCACCGAAGACCCGGTGGCCTGGCTCAACTCCATGATCCTGCCCTGGGTGACCCTGGCCTTCCTCTTCGCCGCCACCTACGCCCGCATCACCCGCGCCACGATGCTGGAAGTGCTCGGCGAGGACTACATCCGCACCGCCCGCGCCAAGGGACTCAAGGAGGGCGTGGTCATCCGCAAGCACGCCCTGCGCTCCACCCTCACCCCGATCGTCACGATGTTCGGTCTGGACCTCGGCGGACTCCTCGGCGGTGCGGTGCTCACCGAGACGACCTTCAACTTCCAGGGTCTGGGGACGGCGGCCGTCGCCGCCATCGGCCAGGGCGACCTCCCCGTGATCATGGGTGTCACCCTGCTCGCCGCGCTGTTCGTGGTGATGGCCAACCTGATCGTGGACATGCTGTACGCCGTCATCGACCCGCGCGTGAGGCTGACGTGACCGAGACCCCTCCCTCTTCTTCCGGCACCGCCGGCCCCGGCTCCGGTGCGACCCCCGAGGACGGGCCCGCGTTCGTCCCCGAGGAGGCCGGCCCCCGCGACGGCGCCTTCCTGTCGGTGCGCGACCTCAAGGTGCACTTCCCGACCGACGACGGCCTGGTCAAGTCCGTCGACGGGCTCTCCTTCGACCTGGAGCGCGGCAAGACGCTCGGCATCGTGGGCGAGTCCGGCTCGGGCAAGTCGGTGACCTCGCTGGCCATCATGGGCCTGCACCGCACCGGCAACGCGCGCAGCCGCCCGCACATCTCGGGCCAGGTCGTCCTCGACGGGGAGGACCTCGTCCGGGCCGACGCGGACCACGTACGCAAGCTGCGCGGCCGCAAGATGGCGATGGTCTTCCAGGACCCGCTGTCCGCGATGCACCCGTACTACTCGGTCGGCAAGCAGATCATCGAGGCGTACCGCACCCACCAGGGCGTCGACAAGAAGACCGCCCGCACCCGGGCGGTCGAGATGCTCGACCGGGTCGGCATCCCCGAGCCCCACCGGCGCGTGGACGCGTACCCCCACGAGTTCTCCGGCGGTATGCGCCAGCGCGCGATGATCGCGATGGCGCTGGTCAACAACCCCGAACTGCTCATCGCGGACGAGCCGACCACCGCCCTGGACGTCACCGTCCAAGCGCAGATCCTCGACCTGATCCGCGACCTGCAAAAGGAGTTCGGCTCCGCGGTCATCATGATCACGCACGACCTCGGCGTGGTCGCCGAGATGGCCGACGAGATCCTCGTGATGTACGGCGGCCGGTGCGTGGAGCGCGGCACCGCGGAGAAGGTCTTCTACGGGCCCCGCCACCCCTACACCTGGGGCCTGCTCGGCTCCATGCCGCGCATCGACCGCGACCAGACCGAGCGCCTGATCCCGGTCAAGGGCTCCCCGCCCAGCCTCATCAACATCCCGAGCGGCTGCGCCTTCAACCCCCGCTGCCCCTACGCCGACGTCCCCAAGGGCGGCATCACCCGCACCCAGCGGCCCGAGCTCACCGAGGACGACAGCCGGCACTGGTCCGCCTGCCACATGTCGCAGGAGGAGCGGACCCGGATCTGGACCGAAGAGATTGCGCCGAAGCTGTGACCGACATGAAGAAGGACACCGTCCCCGCGAAGGACTCCGCCTCCGAGGCGGAGCCGCTGCTGAAGGTGACCGGCCTGGTCAAGCACTTCCCCATCAACAAGGGGCTGCTGCGCCGGCAGGTCGGAGCCGTCAAGGCCGTGGACGGCATCGACTTCGACGTCCGGCGCGGTGAGACGCTGGGCGTGGTCGGCGAGTCCGGCTGCGGCAAGTCGACCATGGGCCGGCTGATCACGCGCCTGCTGGAGCCGACGGGCGGCACGGTCGAGTTCGAGGGGCGCGACATCACGCACCTCGGGGTCGCCGGGATGCGTCCGCTGCGCCGCGACGTGCAGATGATCTTCCAGGATCCGTACGGCTCGCTGAACCCGCGGCACACCGTGGGCACCATCGTCAGCGCCCCCTTCAAGCTCCAGGGCGTGGAGCCGGAGGGCGGGCTCAAGGCGGAGGTGCAGCGCCTCCTGTCCCTGGTGGGCCTCAACCCGGAGCACTACAACCGCTACCCGCACGAGTTCTCGGGCGGCCAGCGCCAGCGCATCGGCATCGCCCGGGCGCTGGCCCTGAAGCCGAAGCTGGTCGTCGCGGACGAGCCGGTCTCGGCGCTGGACGTGTCGATCCAGGCCCAGGTGGTCAACCTGTTGGACGACCTCCAGGAGGAGCTCGGCCTCACGTACGTGATCATCGCGCACGACCTGTCGGTCATCCGGCACGTGTCCGACCGGATCGCGGTGATGTACCTCGGCAAGATCGTGGAGCTGGCCGACCGCAAGTCGCTGTACGAGAACCCGATGCACCCGTACACCAAGGCGCTGCTGTCGGCCGTGCCTGTGCCGGACCCGCGCAGGCGCGGGGCGAAGAGCGGGCGGATCCTGCTCAAGGGCGACGTCCCGTCCCCCATCTCCCCTCCCTCCGGCTGCCGTTTCCACACGCGGTGCTGGAAGGCCACGCAGATCTGTACGACGCAGGAGCCGCCGCTGGCGGCGCCGGCGACCGGCCACCAGGTGGCCTGCCACCACCCGGAGAACGCCCCCGACCAGGCCCCGGGCGACGCCGCCCTGCCGGGCGCGGCGGACGCGGTGGCGGTGGTCTCGGAGTAACCCGAAGCCAGCCGGTGACCCGGGCCGAGTAGCGGTCGCCCCCGGGCCACCGGCTCACTTTCTTCACCACGCCGCGCCCGGCGGGGTCCGCGCGCCCCAGGCTGCGCGCCTGGCCCCGCCGTGCGCTCTCTCGCTGCGCGCCTCGCGGGCCCGGGCGCGCAGCAGCCAAGCCGTGTCCGCCGGGGCGTCGGGCGCGCCTGCCGACCGCGGGTGGCCCCGGCCCAGCCTGCGGGTGCCGGGGTTTGGCCGGCCCGCCGCGTGCCGGGGTGGCCGTTCGGGCGCGGAGAGGCCGGCCCTCGCGGCGCGGGCCCGGGCGCGCAGCAGTCAAGCCGTGTCCGCCGGGGCGCCCGCCACGCCCGCCGACCGGGTGCCCCCGGCCCAGCCTGCGGGTGCCGGGGCGGCGTGAGCCGGCAGCCGTGGACGGCTCCCGGCCGAGGGAGCGCCGGGCCGCCGGGCCGGCAGCGGCCCGGCTCCGTGAAGCCGCCGGCCAGGCGAGCGGCACAATGGGGCCGTGCTCCACGATCTCTTCCCGCCCGGCATCCAGCACGCCCTGGACCTCGCGGGCATCTTCGTCTTCGCCACGGCGGGCGCCCTGCTCGCCGTCCGCAAGAACTTCGACGTCTTCGGCATCGCCGTCCTCGCCCTGGTCACCGCCCTCGGCGGCGGCCTCTTCCGCGACCTCGTCATCGGCGCCGTCCCGCCCGCCGCCTTCGGCGAACTCAGCTTCTTCGTCACCCCGCTGATCGCCGCCGCGATCGTCTTCTTCCTGCATCCCGAGGTCCAGCGGATCAACACCGCCATCAACGTCTTCGACGCCGCCGGCCTCGGCCTGTTCTGCGTGACCGGCACCACCAAGGCCTACGAGTTCGGCCTCGGCCTCACCGCCTCCGCCGCGCTCGGCCTGGCCACGGCCGTCGGCGGCGGCGTCCTGCGCGACGTCCTCGCGGGCGAGGTGCCCCGGCTACTGCGGGACCGCGAGATGTACGCCGTCCCCGCCACCGTCGGCTCCTCCATGGTGGCCGTCTTCATCGGCTTCGACGTCCTGAACGCCCTGACCACCGCCCTGGCGATCGTCACCACCTTCGTTCTGCGCCTCCTCGCCATGCGCTTCCACTGGCGGGCCCCACTGGCCTGGAACCGCCGTTCCGCAGTGGCCGAAGAGCCCTAGCAAAAGCTACCGCTTAGTAGCTTGCCGTTGTAGGGTCGTTCCATGTCTTACGCAGCGGCCCAGGCCTCCATCGGCGACAGCGAGTTCGACCGCGACACCACCCTCACCGCACGCGCGGACGAGCCCGGGGTGTACGACGCGGAGCTCTCCGCCGGATGGACCATCATCAGCGCCGTCAACGGCGGCTACCTGCTGGCCCTGGTCGGCCGGGCCCTGTCGGCGGCCCTGCCGCACCCGGACCCGTTCACCGTCTCCGCCCACTACCTGACCTCCTCGGTGCCCGGCCCCGCCGTGGTCCGCACCGAGGTGGTCCGCGTGGGGCGCACCCTCTCCACCGGCCAGGCCTCCCTCTTCCAGTACGACGAGAACGGCGCCGAGGTCGAGCGCATCCGCGTCCTCGCCTCCTACGGCGACCTCGCCGCCCTCCCGGACGACGTCCGCACCACCGCCGTGCCGCCGCAGATCCCGCCCTACGAGGACTGCCTCGGCCCGGAGGCCGGCCCGGCCCCGATCCCCGGCAGCAACGCGATCGTGGACCGGCTCCGGCTGCGGCTGGACCCGGCCACGGCGGGCTGGGCGCTCGGCGCGCCGTCCGGCAAGGGCGAGATGCGGGCCTGGTTCGAACTGGCCGACGGCCGCGACGCGGACCCGTTCTCGCTGCTGCTGGCGGTGGACGCGCTGCCGCCGACCTGCTTCGACCTGGGCCTGATCGGCTGGAGCCCGACCGTGGAGCTCACCACGCACATCCGGCAGCGGCCGGCGCCGGGCCCGCTGCGCATCGCGATCACCACGCGGAACCTGGCCGGGGGCTTCCTGGAGGAGGACGCCGAGGTCTGGGACTCGGCGGACCGCCTGGTGGCCCAGTCCCGCCAACTGGCCCGCGCCCCGCGCTAGCCCCGCACTGCGCATCCCCGGGCCGCACGCCGGCCCCGTCGCACCGGCGTACGGCCCGGGGGCCGGGGCTCGTAGAATCGGAGGATCATGGCCTACCTCGACCACGCAGCCACCACCCCGATGCTCCCGGAGGCCGCCGCGGCGATGACCGCGCAGTTCGCCGCCACGGGCAACGCCTCCTCCCTGCACGCCGCCGGCCGCCGCGCCCGCCGTACCGTCGAGGAGGCCCGCGAGGCCCTCGCCGAGGCGCTCGGGGCGCGGCCGAGCGAGGTGGTCTTCACCGCCGGCGGCACGGAGGCCGACAACCTCGCCGTCAAGGGCCTCTACTGGGCCCGCCGCGGCGCCGACCCCGCCCGGACCCGGGTGCTCGCCAGCCCCGTCGAGCACCACGCCGTCCTCGACGCGGTGCACTGGCTCGCCGAGCACGAGGGAGCCCGGGTCGAGTACCTGCCGGTCGACCGGTACGGGCGGGTGCACCCCGAGGCCCTGCGTGAAGCCGTCGAACGCAACCCCGACGACGTGGCGCTGGCCACCGTCATGTGGGCCAACAACGAGATCGGCACCGTCATGCCGGTGCACGAACTCGCCGCGGTGGCCACCGAGTTCGGGATCCCCCTGCACTCCGACGCCGTCCAGGCCGTCGGGCAGCTCGACGTCCGCTTCGGCGACAGCGGGCTCGCCGCCATGACCGTCAGCGGCCACAAGATCGGCGGCCCGTACGGCATCGGCGCGCTGCTGCTCGGCCGCGACCAGAGCCCCGTCCCCGTCCTGCACGGAGGCGGCCAGGAGCGGCACGTACGCTCCGGGACCCTCGACGTGCCCGCCGTCGCGGCCTTCGCCGTCGCCGCCGTCCTCGCCGCCGAGCGGCGTGAGCGGTTCGCCGCCGAGATCGGCGCCCTGCGCGACGAACTGGTCACCGCCGTGCGCGCGGCGGTGCCGGACGCCGTCCTCGGCGGGGACCCGGTCGACCGGCTGCCCGCCAACGC
Organism: Streptomyces sp. NPDC044571; assembly: GCF_040647115.1. NCBI lineage: Bacteria > Bacillati > Actinomycetota > Actinomycetes > Kitasatosporales > Streptomycetaceae > Streptomyces > Streptomyces sp. NPDC044571. The sequence goes on along the minus strand of NZ_JBEZBN010000022.1, from coordinate 69,721 downwards.
CCACTTCAGCTTCCCCGGCTGCGAGGGCGACTCCCTGCTGCTCCTGCTCGACGCCCAGGGCATCGAGTGCTCCACCGGCTCCGCCTGCACCGCGGGTGTGGCCCAGCCCAGCCACGTCCTGCTGGCCACCGGCACCGACCCGGACCTGGCCCGCGGAACCCTGCGGTTCTCGCTCGGACACACCTCCACCAAGGAGGACGTCGCGGCCGTGGCCGCCGCGATCGGCCCGGCCGTCGCGCGCGCCCGTACGGCCGGATTGGTCTGAGCCCCTGAGGGGCCGCGGTGCGCGCGGCCGGAGCGGCTACTGGAGCTGGGAGAGGTCGACGGATTCACCCGGCCGCGGGGTGCCGGCGGGCACCGGCTTGTCGTAGTCGGAGAAGTCGGCCTTCCCCTTCTGGCCGTCCTGCCGTCCCTCGACCCGCAGCAGCCGGGGCTTGCCCTCGGTGGCGACGTAGTACGTGCTCGACTCGTCCTCGGAGCGGCTGGTGACGGTGATCGCCTTCGCGCCGTCGACGGTGGCCTTCCCGCCCTTCGCAAGGCTCTCGGAGGCCGGCCGCGATGCGTACTTGCGCTGGAACCCGGACAGATCGCAGACCTCGCTGAACTCGTGCAGCAGGGCGTTGCGGGTGCTGCCGTGGATCCAGCGGCCGTTGATCAGCTCGGCCGCGTCCTTGCCGCTGGCACCCGGGATCTGGGACTGGAAGAACTTCGCGTCGGGTTTCAGCCACACGTCCTCCCCCCGCTTGACGATGTCCGCGTGACCGCCGTTCCCGGGCAGCCCGACGGCGCCGGTGCAATTGCCGTCCACGTCGAAGCGGAGGTCCAGGGTCGTCGTCCCCGCCGCGTCCTCGACCTGTGCCTGCATCCGGACGGACTTCGCCTCGTCCAGCGCCTTCCGCGCCTTCTGGACGATCACCTGGGCGCTGTCGTCCTCGACGCCGTTCCCCTGGGGGGCCGCGACTCCCGTCAGCAGTCCACCGAGCGCCCCGGCGGCCAGGCCCAGCGCCGCGCCCCGCAACCCGGACATCGCCTCACCTCCGACGAAAACCCGTCCCCGATCAGCCTAAGCCGGACGCCTGCACCCCGCAGTCCCGCCCGCCTCAGGCGGCCATGAGCGAGCGCACCAGGCCGAGGTACCGGTCCCAGTCCCAGTGCGGCCCCGGATCGGTGTGGTCGGCGCCCGGGACCTCCGCGTGCCCCAGGATGTGCCGGCGGTCCACCGGTATGCCGTACCGGCGGCAGACATCGGCGGCCAGCCGCGCCGAGGCCGCGTACATGGCGTCCGTGAAGTCCTGCGGGCGGTCCACATAGCCCTCGTGCTCTATGCCGACGCTGCGCTCGTTCATAGAGCGGTTCCCCGAGTGGAAGGCCACGTCCAGCTCGCGCACCATCTGCTCCACATGCCCGTCCTGGCGCACGATGTAGTGGGCCGAGGCCCGGTGCCACGGGTTCTTGAAGGCATCCACCGAGGACGCGAAGCTGCCCTGCGTGACATGCACGACGATCCGGTCCACCCGGTAGTCGTCGGGCCGGTCCGCCAGCCGCCAGTTCGCCGGCGAGGCCGCCGTCCAGCTCGCGCCCGCGTGGTCCAGCGCGCCCTCCTGGCGCGGCTTGCCCACACCCGGCAGCAGCCACCAGGCGCGGCCGATCTCGTCCCGTCCGGCGACCGCCGCCACCGTGAAGACCCCGAGACCCCCGAACAGCACCGCCCTGCGGGTCCTGCCCTTGTTCCCCATGTGATCCACCCCCCGCATCCGAGAACGCGCTGTGACCCGTCCCGGTTCCCCCGTACCCTGGACGGTGCTATGACTGAGAACCTGCCGCGCACCGCCCGCCCCCTTCGCGTCCTGGCCGCCATGTCCGGCGGCGTGGACTCCGCCGTCGCCGCCGCCCGCGCGGTCGAAGCCGGGCACGACGTGACCGGCGTCCACCTCGCGCTCTCCGCGAACCCGCAGTCCTTCCGGACCGGCGCCCGCGGCTGCTGCACCATCGAGGACTCCCGCGACGCCCGCCGCGCCGCCGACGTCATCGGCATCCCCTTCTACGTCTGGGACCTCGCCGAGCGGTTCCGCGAGGACGTCGTCGAGGACTTCATCTCCGAGTACGAGGCCGGGCGCACCCCGAACCCCTGCCTGCGCTGCAACGAGAAGATCAAGTTCGCGGCGCTGCTCGACAAGGCCCTCGCCCTCGGCTTCGACGCCGTCTGCACCGGCCACTACGCCACCGTCGTCGAGAACGCGGACGGCTCCCGCGAGCTGCACCGCGCCTCCGACATGGCCAAGGACCAGTCGTACGTCCTCGGCGTCCTCGACGAGAAGCAGCTCGCCCACGCCCTCTTCCCGCTCGGCGACACCCTCACCACGAAGGACGAGATCCGCGCCGAGGCCGAGCGCCGCGGGCTGGCCGTGGCGAAGAAGCCCGACAGCCACGACATCTGCTTCATCGCCGACGGCGACACGCAGGGCTTCCTGGCGAACCGCCTCGGCAAGGCCGAGGGCGACATCGTCGACGAGGCCGGGGCGAAGGTCGGCACCCACGACGGCGCCTTCGGCTTCACCATCGGCCAGCGCAAGGGCCTGCGGATCGGCCACCCCGCCCCCGACGGCAAGCCGCGCTACGTCCTCGACATCTCCCCGGTGAACAACACCGTCACCGTCGGCCCCGCCGAGGCCCTCGACGTGAGCGCCCTCACCGCGATCCGCCCCCGCTGGTGCGGCTCCACGCCCGCCGCCCCGGGCACGTACACCGCGCAGCTGCGCGCCCACGGCGGCGAGACCGAGGTCTTCGCCGAGCTCGTGGACGGCGAGCTGCGCGTCTCCTTCACCGAGCCGGTCCGCGGCGTGGCGCCCGGCCAGGCGATCGTCCTCTACGACGGCACCCGCGTGGTCGGCTCCGCCACGATCGCCACGACGGAGCGCGTCGCCGCCGGCGTCTGACGCCGCGGATCAGGCCACCGTCAGGACGATCTTGCCGGTGGTCCGGCCGCGCTCGCCGAGCTCGTGGGCCTGCGCGGCTTGCGCCAGCGGCAGCACCGTGTCGATGACGGGGCGCAGCCGCCCGTCCTCGACCAGCGCCGCGATCTCCACCAGGCCCCGGTAGTCGGGCTCCACCAGCGTCCAGCCGGTGTGCACGCCGTCCGCCCCGTCCGGCACGTCGTCCGGGGAGGGCAGCGTCACCAGGTGCCCGCCGGGCTTGAGCACCTTCAGTGAGTGCTGCCCGTTGTCCCCGCCGAGCGAGTCGATCACCACGTCCACGTCGGACACCGCCTCGGCGAAGTCGGTGGTGCGGTAGTCGATCACCTCGTCGGCGCCCAGCTCGCGCAGCAGCTCGTGCTTGGCCGCGCTCGCGGTGCCGATGACGTACGCGCCGCGCGCCTTCGCGATCTGCACCGCCAGGTGGCCGACCCCGCCGGCCGCGGCGTGCACCAGCACGCGCCGGCCGGCGGTGACCCCGGCCGTGTCCACCAGGGCCTGCCAGGCGGTGAGTGCCGCCAGCGGCAGCGCGGCCGCCTGCGCGTGGTCGAGAGAGGCGGGCTTGCGGGCGAAGTGCCGGGCCGGACCCACCACGTATTCGGCGTAGCCGCCCGCCTGCCGCGGGAAGCTCGGCATTCCGTACACCTCGTCCCCGGGGGCGTAGAGCGTCACGCCCGGGCCGACCGCCTCGACGGTGCCGGAGACGTCCCAGCCCACGATCGGGGTCTCGCCCCAGGCGATCAGGCCGCCGCTGGCCCGGGTCTTCCAGTCGACGGGGTTCACACCGGCCGCGTGGACGCGTACCAGGATCTCGTTCAGGCCCGGCTCCGGGCGGTCGATCTCCCGCTCCACCAGGGTCTCGGGGCCGCCCCATCCGTTCACGACGATCGCACGCATGCCTGTTTCCTCATTCCATGGGATTCCGTCCGATACCGGGTCCTCCCCGGCGACACGTCCCACACTCGGGCATCGCAGGACTCCTTGGTATTGGCCGGATGGCCAGGGTGTGACAGGATCTGGCCATGCAGAGCGCACGGAAAACGACAGCGGAGGCCGTGGCCGGCCGGCGTACCCACCGGGTCGCGGTACTCGCGCTGCCCGGTGTTCCCCCCTTCGAGCTGGGCATCCCCTCCCGCGTCTTCGGCAGCGCCGTGGACGAGGCCGGGCAGGCCCTGTACGAGGTCACCGTCTGCACCGCCGACGGCCGCCCCGTGCTCAGCGACGCCGGGTTCACCGTCCAGCCCGCCGCGGGCCCGGAAGCCCTCGCCGCCGCCGACACCGTGATCGTCCCGCCCACCCACGCGATGCCCGAGCTGGCCCACGGCGGACCGCTGCCCCCCGAGGTCACGGCCGCCATCGCCGGGATCCGCCCGGGCACCCGCCTGGTCTCCATCTGCACCGGCTCCTACGTCCTGGCCGCGGCCGGCCTCCTCGACGGCCGCCCCGCCACCACGCACTGGAACCTCGCCCCCGAGTTCCGCCGCGCCTACCCGCGCGTGCTGGTGGACGAGGACGTGCTGTTCGTGGACGACGGCGACGTCCTGACCTCCGCCGGGGTCGCCGCCGGGGTGGACCTGTGCCTGCACCTGATCCGCCGGGACCACGGCACCACCGTCACCAACCGGGCCGCCCGGATGTGCGTCGTCCCGCCCTGGCGCGACGGCGGCCAAGCCCAGTACATCGACCGGCCCGTCCCCGCCCCCACCGTCGCCACCACCACCGCCACCCGCGCCTGGGCGCAGGAGCGGCTCGGCGAGCCCCTCACCCTGGCCGAGCTGGCCGACCACGCACGGATGAGCCTGCGCACCTTCACGCGCCGCTTCCGGGACGAGGTCGGCATGACGCCGGTGCAGTGGCTCACCGGCCAACGCCTCGAAGTGGCCCGTCAGTTGCTGGAGTCCAGCGACCTCCCGGTGGACCTGGTCGCACACCGGGCGGGCTTCGGCTCGGCCAACTCACTGCGCCAGCACATGCGGACGGCACTCGGCGTCTCCCCGATCGCCTACCGCCGCACCTTCCAGCCACACGGCCCGGCCGCCTCCGCCGTGACCCCGGAGGTAATCGCCACCGGGGCCGTCCTCTGACAGCATCGGCTCAACGGCGCGGAACACCGGGCCGGTTGACAGGGGAGACGACCATGACCGCCTATGCCATCGGCCACATCCGTCCCGAGACCATGAACGAGGACATCCTCCGGTACATCGAGGAGATCCAGTCGACCATGGACCCCTTCGAGGGCCGGTTCCTCGTCCACGGAGCGAAGGTCGAGGTCCTGGAGGGCGCCTTCCCCGGGGACCTGGTGATCATCGCCTTCCCGGACATCGAGCGCGCCCGAGCCTGGTACGCCTCACCCGCCTACCAGGAGATCCTCCCGCTGCGCACCCGCCACATCCCGGGCGACGTCCTCCTCGTCGAGGGCGTCCCGACCGACTACGACCCCACCACCACGGCCGCCGCCCTCCGCACGGCCGCCGGCCTCTGATCCGGCCGACTGCCACCGGCTCCGCGGGCGGGGGACGCGGTGTGACCCCCGCCCGGGTGCGCGGACGGGCACTGCGGGCGGGGCGCGGACACTGCGGTGGTGAGTCGAGGACGAGCGGTCACCGCCGGGTCCTGCCGGGACTCGGCCAGGATCCGCGAGCCGAGACGAACTTCCGGAGTGGCCCCCCCGCCCCGCCACCCCACGCTCCCGCGCGGCACCGCCACGGCCCAGAAGCCCCCGCCCGCTGGAGCGGCCCGGACCCGGGGCCGGCCAACCGCCCGCCCCACCCGACCCGCGCCAGGGCACAGCTCCGCAGCCGGCCGCGGGCCGACCCGCCCCGGCCGCAGCCCAGGCCGCCGGGCCGATGCCGGCCGGCCCGGGGACCCGGCCCACCGGCACCTGCGAGCATGACCCCATGCCTACTCACCTGATCACCGGCGCCGGCTCCGGCATCGGCGCCGCCGTCGCCACCCGCCTGCACGCCCGCGGCGACGACCTCGTCCTCCTGGCCCGCGACGCCGCCCGCGCCAAGCAGCTCGTCGAGCGCTACCCCGGGTCCCGCACCCTCGTCGGGGACCTCGCGGACCCCGACCGGCTGTCCTGGGCCTTCTCCAAGCAGGCCGTCCCCGAGCGGATCGACTCCCTCCTCCACATCGCCGGCATCGTGGACCTCGGCCCCGTCGGTGAGCTGCGCCCCAAGACCTGGCACCAGCAGCTCAACGTCAACCTGATCGCCCCCGCCGAGGTCACCCGGCTGCTGCTGCCCACTCTGCGCGCCTCCAAGGCCACCGTCGTCTTCGTGAACTCCGGCGCCGGCCTGACCGCCCACGCCGACTGGAGCGCCTACGCCGCCTCCAAGCACGGCCTCAAGGCCCTCGCCGACTCCCTGCGCGCCGAGGAGAAGGCCAACGGCATCCGGGTCACCTCCGTCTACCCGGGCCGTACCGCCAGCCCCATGCAGGCCAAGGTGCATTCCCAGGAGGGCAAGGCGTACGACCCCGCCGCCTGGATCGACCCCGAGTCCGTGGCGACCACCATCGTCATGGCCGTCGACCTGCCCCGCGACGCCGAGGTCAACGACCTGAGCGTGAGGCCGGGCCGATGAGCGCGAACGCCACGGGAGTCGGGTCCCTGCCCGGCGGTGACGCCCGCGAAGCCGCCAAGACGGTCACCGGATCCTTCGAGGAGTTCCCGTACCTGCCCGAGCTGCCAGCCCGCGGGCCCGGCGCGGACATGATCGGCCGCTCGCTCGGCCTGCTCGTCGAGCTGTACGCGCACGTCGAGCCCAGCGGCTGGCGGATCAGCGACCGCCCCGGCCGCGACACCCGGCGCGCCCGGTCCTGGCTCGGCGAGGACCTGGACGCCCTGGAGGAGTTCACCCAGGGCTACGAGGGCAGGCTCAAGGTCCAGGCCGTCGGGCCGTGGACCCTGGCCGCCGCCCTGGAACTGCACGGCGGCGAGGCCGTCCTCCAGGACGCCGGGGCCTGTCGGGACCTGGCCGCCTCGCTCGCCGAGGGCCTGCGCGGACACCTGGCCGACGTCCGCAGGCGCATTCCGGGCGCCGAGATCGTCCTCCAGTTCGACGAGCCCTCGCTCACCGCCGTCCTCCAGGGCCGGGTCCGCTCCGCCAGCGGCTACCGCACCTACCGGGCCGTGGACCGCCAGGTCGTCGAGGGCACGCTGCGCGACCTGTTCGCCGTCCACGAAGGGGAGGTGATCGTGCACTCCTGCGCCCCCGAGGTCCCCTTCGGCCTGCTCCGCCGGGCCGGCGCGGCAGGCGTGTCGTTCGATTTCTCCTTGCTCACCGAGCGCGAGGACGACGCCATCGGGGAAGCCGTCGAAGGCGGGGCGAAGCTCTTCGCCGGAGTGGTGCCGGGCACCGACACCCCGTTGTCGGACCCGGGCGGTAGCGTCATGGGTGTCAGGAAGCTTTGGCGCAGGCTGGGGCTGTCCCCGGGGACTCTCGCCGAGTCCGTGGTGGTCACCCCGTCGTGCGGTCTGGCGGGCGCTTCGCCCGCCTATGCCCGCGCGGTGCAGGCGCACTGCGTCAGGGCGGCGAGGTCGCTCGCCGACAACCCTGAGTGACGGACGAGACGGGCCACGGGAGGACACGGCATGGCAGCCGAACAGAAGCAGGCCGGCGACGGCACGGCGGCACCGGCGGCGGTGCGTGAGCAGCACGCGCTGCTGGCCGAGCAGGTCGAGGAGCACCGCTTCCGGTACTACGTGAACGACCAGCCGGTCGTCAGCGACGCCGAGTTCGACCAGCTGCTGCGCTCGCTGGAGGCGCTGGAGGACCAGTACCCGGAGCTGCGCACGCCCGACTCGCCCACCCAGAAGGTGGCCGGGGCGTACGAGACGGACTTCGCCTCCGTCCAGCACCGCGAGCGCATGCTCTCCCTCGACAACGCCTTCGACGACGAGGAGCTGACGGCCTGGGCCGACCGGGTGGCGCGGGACGTCAACACGCCCGATGTCCACTTCCTGTGCGAGCTCAAGGTGGACGGCCTCGCCGTCAACCTCACCTACGAGAAGGGCCGGTTGACCCGCGCCGCCACCCGCGGCGACGGCCGCACCGGCGAGGACATCACGCCCAACGTCCGCACCATCGCGGAGATCCCGGACCGCCTCAAGGGCGACCGGATCCCGGAGCTGGTGGAGATCCGCGGCGAGGTCTTCTTCCCGATGGAGAAGTTCGAGGCGCTCAACGCGCGGCTGGTCGAGGCCGGTGAAAAGCCCTTCGCCAACCCGCGCAACGCGGCGGCCGGGTCCCTGCGCCAGAAGGACCCGAAGGTCACCGCCACCCGCCCGCTGCACATGGTGGTGCACGGCATCGGCGCGCGCGAGGGCTTCGAGATCGACAAGCTCTCGCACGCGTACGGGCTGCTGCGCGAGTGGGGCCTGCCGACGGCCCGGCACAACAAGGTGGTCTCCTCGCTCGCGGAGGTCAAGGAGTTCATCGCGTACTTCGGCGAGAACCGGCACTCCGTGGAGCACGAGATCGACGGCGTGGTCGTCAAGCTCGACGAGATCCCGCTCCAGGGCCGCCTCGGCTCCACCGCGCGGGCGCCGCGGTGGGCCATCGCCTGGAAGTACGCCCCGGAAGAGGTCAACACCAAGCTGGTCGACATCAAGGTCGGCGTCGGCCGGACCGGGCGCGTGACCCCGTACGCCCAGGTGGAGCCGGTCACGGTGGCCGGGTCCGAGGTCGAGTTCGCGACCCTGCACAACCAGGAGGTCGTCAAGGCCAAGGGTGTGCTGATCGGGGACACCGTCGTGCTGCGCAAGGCCGGCGATGTGATTCCGGAGATCCTCGGCCCGGTGGTGGACCTGCGCGACGGCACCGAGCGGGAGTTCGTGATGCCGGCCGACTGCCCCGAGTGCGGGACCGCCCTGCGGCCGATGAAGGAGGGCGACATCGACCTGCGCTGCCCCAACGGGCGGACGTGCCCCGCCCAGTTGCGCGAGCGGCTCTTCTACCTGGCCGGCCGCCAGTGCCTGGACATCGAGAACTTCGGTGCGGTGGCCGCGGCCGCCCTCACCAACCCGCTGGAGCCGGCCGAGCCGCCGATGCGCGACGAGGGCGACCTCTTCGGCCTCACGATGGAACAGCTGCTCCCCATCAAGGCGTACGTGCTGGACGCCGACAGCGGACTGCCCAAGCGCGATCCGAAGACCGGCGAGGAGAAGATCGTCACGGTCTTCGCCAACCAGAAGGGCGAGCCGAAGAAGAACGCCCTGGCCATGCTGGAGAACATCCGGGCCGCCAAGGAGCGCCCGCTGGCCCGGTTCATCAACGGCCTGTCGATCCGGCACGTGGGACCGGTGGCGGCGGAGACCCTGGCGCGCGAGTTCCGCTCCATCGAGCGGATCGAGGCGGCCACCGAGGAGGAACTGGCCGCGACCGAGGGCGTCGGACCGATCATCGCGGCGGCCGTCAAGGAATGGTTCGCCGTCGACTGGCACCAGGAGATCCTGCGCAAGTGGCGGGCCGCCGGAGTCCGGTTGGAGGAGGAAGGTTCCGCCGAGGAGGCGGGGCCGCGCCCCCTGGAGGGCCTGACGGTCGTCGTGACCGGCACCCTGCAGAGCCACACCCGCGACGGTGCGAAGGACGCCCTGCAGAGCCGGGGCGCCAAGGTGACCGGCTCCGTCTCCAAGAAGACCTCCTTTGTCGTGGTCGGCGACAACCCGGGCTCCAAGTACGACAAGGCCGTCCAGTTGAAGCTGCCCATCCTCGACGACGCGGGCTTCGCGGTGCTGCTGGAGCAGGGCCCGGACGCGGCACGCGAGGCGGCGCTCGTGGTGGACGGCGCCCCCGGAGCGGAGTAATACCTCTGGAGGGACTCGTCCCGGGAGGCGGTCCGGGCGAATGGATGCGTGGCGTGCGGCCGGACGGGCGGGCGTACGCCGGGCGCGACAGCGGGGGGCAAACGGCTGGTACAAGGCTGTTCGCAGGGCGGTGAGCTGTCGGATCATCGGATGGGTGACCCGGGGGTCCTGGTCCCGGCTCACCCGTTCGGCGGATACCGTACTGATGAGGATGGCTGGGTCGCATTCGGGCAACCGCCGCCGACCGCTGCCCCTGGGAGCCTCTCGCGTCCTACTGTTGAGGGGTGCGCCTGTCGTGCGCGGCTGCGTGATGGGTATTCCAGCCGTGATGGCATGACATCGGGGCCATCGCGTGACATCGGCATCCCCGGCTGTGAGAGGGACGGGCATGAAACCCACCGAAAGCGCCGACCCGTCACCTGATTTCGGCGGGGAGATCCCGTCCATGCGGACGGGCCGGCCCGGTGTCCTGGGTGCCAGGACACCGGACACCCGTCCGCTCGACGGCGGAGCGGGCCCCGGCGGAGCACGGCAGCGCACGGTGCTGCCCTTCCTCGTCGTGGGCCTAGCCGTCGTGGTGCTCGTCGCCGGCATCGCGTCCGCGCTGACCGACCGTCATGCCCTGTTCCCCGGCGGACCGGTCGGCTGGGCACTCGCCCTCCTCACCGGTGTCATCGTCGGGCACCTGGTCGCGCTGGGCCGCGACCGCTGGTGGGGCGGCACCGGCTCGGGCGCGGCGCTCACCCTGGGCGTGCTCGTCCTCTACGGGTGGGTGCCGGCCGCGCTCGTCTCCCTCGCGGTGGTCTCCCTGGTCGGGGCCGCGCGCCGGCACCGCTGGAGGCAGGGGCTGCTGCACGGCTGCGCCGACATCCTCGGCATCGGCGCGGGGGCGCTCGTCCTCGCCGCGTTCGGGCACGTCCCGACCGTCGAGGCGCCGTGGACGCCGACCGGCTGGGGGCTGGACGCCGCCCCCGAACTCGTCTTCGTTGCCGTGGCTTACCTGGTGGTCACCCGGACCCTGCTGTGGGCCGCCCTCGCGCCGCGCGGCAGACGGCCCGGCCTCGACCGGGCGGCCCTGCTCCGGCACGCCTTAGTCGCCGTCGCGCTGCTCGGCATCGCCCCGCTGATCTGCGTGGTCGCCGTGACGCAGCCGGTGCTGCTGCCGCTGTTCGCCGTACCGCTGATCGCCCTGGACTCCACCCTGTGGATCGCCCGCGCCCGCGCCGAGGAGCAGCTGCGCGATCCGCTGACCGGGCTGCCGAACCGGCAGTGGCTGCTGGAGCGGGCCTGGAGCGCCCTGGACGAGGCTGAACGTTTGGGCACCCGGTCAGCTCTTGTGCTGATCGACCTGGACCGCTTCCGCGCGGTCAACGACACCCTGGGCCACCTGGCGGGGGACCGGCTGCTGCTCCAGATCGCCGACCGGCTGCAACAGGCCCTCCCGGAGGACGCTGAGGCGGCCCGCCTCGGAGGCGACGAGTTCGCGGTCCTGCTGCCCACCACCGACTCCACCACCAGCGCCCAGCGGGTCGCCCGCCACCTGGTCGCCGAGCTGAGCTCCCCCCTCGACCTGGACGGGCTCACGCTCGTCCTGGAGGCCAGCGCCGGTCTCGCCGTCTTCCCCGACCACGCCCTGGACGCGGAGGGGCTGCTGCGGCGCGCCGACGTGGCCATGTACCAGGCGAAGCGGGACCGCACGGGCGTGGAGGTGTACGAGTCCAAGCGGGACAGCAACACCCCCGACCGGCTCGGCCTCCTCGGGGACCTGCGCAGAGCCCTGGACGCCGGCGAGGTGGAACTGCACTACCAGCCCAAGGTCCGCTTCGACGGGCAGGTGGCCGGCCTCGAAGCCCTCGTGCGGTGGGTCCACCCGGAGCGGGGGCGGGTCTCGCCGGACGAGTTCATCGCGATCGCCGAGACCTCCGGCCTGATGCCGCACCTCACCGAGTACGTCCTGGAGACCGCCTTGGCGCAGGTGGCCCGCTGGCGTGCCCAGGGCCTGAAGGTCCCGGTGGCCGTCAACGTCTCGCCGCGCGACGTCCACACCCCGGGCTTCGCCGGGGCGGTGGCCGCACGGCTGGCCCGGCACGGGGTCCCGGCGAGCGGTCTCCAGCTGGAGATAACGGAACACGTCCTGCTGGAGGACCCGCAGCGGGCGGCGGACACGATGGCGGGCCTGACGGGCCACGGCGTCAAGATGTCGCTGGACGACTTCGGCACGGGCTACTCCTCCCTCGTTCACCTGCGCCGGCTGCCGGTGAGCGAGCTGAAGATCGACCGCTCGTTCGTGGCCCGGCTGGCCGTGGACACCCAGGACGCGGAGATCGTCCGCTGCACGGTGGACCTCGCCCACTCCCTGGGCCTGCTCGTGGTCGCCGAGGGCGTGGAGGACGACGAGACGTGGGAGCGCCTGCGCGACCTCGGCTGCGACGCCGTCCAGGGCTGGCTGGTCGCCGCCGCGATGCCCCCGCAGGAGGCGACGGCCTGGCTCCTGGCCCGCGGCGAACGCGGCTGGCGCCGCCCCGCGGACATCACCGCGGAACTCTCCATCGCCCCCACCCGGGCGGAATCCGCCCCCTGACGGCCCCCGCCCGGGGCCGCCGCGCAGGCAGCGGGACGGCCGTCCCGGGCGGGATTTCCCGGGGGTCCGGGGGAAACGGTTTCGTGGGTCCGGGGCCCGGCCCCATAGGATTGGGCACGAAACTACACACTCACCACCCCCAGAGGATCGCTGCATGCCTGGCATCACGCGCGAGGAGGTCGCCCACCTCGCTCGGCTGGCACGTCTGGAGCTCAAGGCCGAAGAGCTGGACCACTTCGCCGGACAGCTCGACGACATCATCGGCGCGGTCGCCCGCGTATCCGAGGTCGCCGACCAAGACGTCCCGCCGACCTCCCACCCGCTGCCCCTGACGAACGTCATGCGCGCGGACGAGGTCCGACCGTCGCTCACCCCCGAGCAGGCGCTTTCCGGCGCTCCCGCCCAGGAGCAGCAGCGTTTCAAGGTGCCGCAGATCCTGGGGGAGGACTAAGAAGCCATGACCGACATCATCAAGCTCACCGCAGCCGAGACCGCCGAGAAGATCGCCTCCGGCGAGCTCACGGCCGTCCAGGTCACCGAGGCCCACCTCGCCCGCATCGACGCGACCGACGAGAAGGTCCACGCCTTCCTCCACGTCGACCGGGAGGGCGCCCTCGCCCAGGCCCGCGCCGTCGACGCCAAGCGCGAGCGCGGCGAGAAGCTGGGCCCGCTGGCCGGCGTCCCGCTCGCCCTCAAGGACATCTTCACCACCGTCGGGGTCCCGACCACCGTCGGTTCGAAGATCCTCGAAGGCTGGATCCCGCCGTACGACGCCACCCTGACGCGCAAGCTCAAGGAAGCCGACGTCGTCATCCTCGGCAAGACCAACATGGACGAGTTCGCCATGGGGTCCTCCACCGAGAACAGCGCCTACGGCCCCACCGGCAACCCCTGGGACCTCACCCGCATCCCCGGCGGCTCCGGCGGCGGTTCCGCGGCCGCCCTCGCCGCCTTCCAGGCCCCCCTCGCCATCGGCACGGACACCGGCGGCTCCATCCGCCAGCCCGCCGCCGTCACCGGCACCGTCGGCGTGAAGCCCACGTACGGCGGCGTCTCCCGCTACGGCATGGTGGCCTTCTCCTCCTCCCTCGACCAGGGCGGCCCGTGCGCCCGTACGGTCCTGGACGCGGCCCTCCTGCACGAGGTCATCGCCGGCCACGACCCGCTGGACTCCACCTCCATCGACGCCCCGGTCCCGCCGGTCGTCGAGGCGGCCCGCAACGGCTCCGTCGCCGGCATGCGCGTCGGTGTCGTCAAGCAGTTCGCCGGCGAGGGCTACCAGGCCGGCGTCGTCCAGCGCTTCAACGAGTCCGTGGAGCTCCTCAAGGAGCTGGGCGCCGAGATCGTCGAGCTGGACTGCCCGTCCTTCGACCTCGCGATGGCCGCGTACTACCTGATCGCGCCGTCCGAGTGCTCCTCCAACCTGGCCCGCTTCGACGCCATGCGCTACGGCCTGCGCGTCGGCGACGACGGCACCAAGTCCGCCGAGGACGTCACCGCGCTCACCCGCGAGGCCGGCTTCGGCGACGAGGTCAAGCGCCGCATCATCCTCGGTACCTACGCGCTGAGCTCCGGCTACTACGACGCGTACTACGGCTCGGCCCAGAAGGTCCGCACGCTCATCAGCAAGGACTTCGAGAAGTCCTTCGAGCAGGTCGACGTGATCGTCTCGCCGACGACCCCGACCACCGCCTTCCCCATCGGCGAGCGCACCGACGACCCGCTGGCGATGTACCTCGCCGACCTGTGCACCATCCCGACCAACCTGGCCGGCAACGCCGCCATGTCGCTGCCCTGCGGCCTGGCGCCGGAAGACGGCCTGCCGGTCGGACTGCAGATCATCGCCCCGGCGATGAAGGACGACCGGCTGTACAAGGTCGGTGCCGCCGTCGAGGCCGCCTTCACCGCGCGCTGGGGTCACCCGCTGCTTGAGGAGGCTCCGTCGCTGTGAGTTCGAGTGCGCTGTCCAAGGCCAAGGGCTTCAAGAAGTCCAAGTCCGGTACGTACCTGTCGATCGGCACCACCGCCTTCGGTGCCATCAGCGTGATCAAGCAGGCCCGCAAGGCCCGCACCGAGAACGACACGCTGAAGCTGGTCGACGCCGTTGTGTCCGCCGCCGCCATCGTCACCGGCCTCGCGATCCTGTACCGCGAGCTGAAGCGCCTCGGCGACGACGACGTCCTGCTGGGCTGAGAGGGAAGTTTCACTGTGACCGTCACCGAACTGCTGTCGTACGAGGACGCCCTCGCGTCGTACGACCCCGTCATGGGCCTGGAGGTCCATGTCGAGCTCGGCACCAAGACCAAGATGTTCTGCGGCTGTTCCACCGAGCTGGGCGCCGAGCCCAACTCGCAGACCTGCCCCACCTGCCTCGGCCTGCCCGGCTCCCTGCCGGTCGTCAACGCGATCGGCGTCGAGTCGGCCGTCAAGATCGGCCTCGCGCTGAACTGCGAGATCGCCGAATGGTGCCGTTTCGCCCGGAAGAACTACTTCTATCCGGACATGCCGAAGAACTTCCAGACCTCCCAGTACGACGAGCCCATCGCCTTCAACGGCTACCTCGACGTACAGCTGGAGGACGGCGAGGTCTTCCGCGTGGAGATCGAGCGCGCCCACATGGAGGAGGACACCGGCAAGTCGCTGCACGTCGGCGGCGCCACCGGCCGTATCCACGGCGCGTCCCACTCCCTGCTGGACTACAACCGCGCCGGGATCCCGCTCATCGAGATCGTCACCAAGCCGATCGAGGGCGCGGGCGTACGGGCCCCCGAGGTCGCCAAGGCGTACGTCGCCGAGCTGCGCGAGGTCATCAAGGCGCTCGGCGTTTCCGAGGCCCGGATGGACAAGGGCCAGATGCGCTGCGACGTCAACCTGTCGCTGCGCACCAGCCCCGACGCCCCCTTCGGCACCCGCTCGGAGACGAAGAACGTCAACTCGCTGCGTTCCGTGGAGCGCGCGGCGCGCTTCGAGATCCAGCGCCACGCGGCCGTCCTCAGCGGCGGCGGCACCATCGTGCAGGAGACCCGGCACTTCCACGAGGAGGACGGCTCCACCACGGCCGGCCGCATCAAGGACAACGCCGAGGACTACCGGTACTTCCCGGAGCCCGACCTGGTGCCCGTCGCCCCGGCCCGTGCATGGGTCGAGGAACTGCGCGCCGGACTGCCCGAGATGCCGCGCGTGCGCCGCAACCGGCTCCGCGAGGAGTGGGGCGTCTCCGAGCACGACATGCAGTCGATCCTCAACGCGGGCGCCGTGGACTCCATCGTCGCCACGATCGAGGCGGGTGCCGACTCGGCCGCCGCACGCAAGTGGTGGATGGGCGAGCTCGCCCGCAACGCCAACGAGCAGGGCGTCTCGGTCGACGAGCTGCCGATCACCCCGGCCCAGGTCGCGCGCGTCGCGGCGCTGGTCGCGGCGGGCGACCTGAACGACAAGCTGGCCCGCCAGGTCATCGAGGGCGTCCTCGCCGGCGAGGGCACCCCGGACGAGGTCGTCGAGAAGCGCGGCCTGAAGGTCGTCTCGGACGAGGGCGCGCTCGGCGCGGCCGTGGACGAGGCCATCGCGGCCAACGGCGCGATCGCCGACAAGATCCGCGGCGGCAAGGTCGCCGCCGTCGGCGCCCTGGTCGGCGCGGTCATGAAGACCACCCGCGGCCAGGCCGATGCGGCCCGCGTCAAGGAGCTCATCCTGGAGCGCCTCGGCGTCTCCGCGTAGTCGCTCCGTCCGTACCACGGCGGCCCTGCACCGGATTCCGGTGCGGGGCCGCCGTGCGTCCGGCCCGGCCCTGGCCGGGGGCGCTGCCCGGTGGGGCGCTGCCCGGCGCGGCACGGTGCGGCTCGGGTCAGCGGTCAGCGGGTCAGCTGGGGGGCGGCGATGACGACGGTGCCGTTGTCGCAGCCCATGTCCACCTTGACGCGCAGCCGCAGGGCTCCCGTCACGTCCACCGACTGCGTGGCCGGCTTCCCGAGCTCGACGAGCTCGGAGAAGGCCGCAGGCTTCCCGTCGAGCGAGATGCTGCCCCGTCCCTTCTCGTGGCTGGAGCCGTCGTCGATCCCGGCGGTGAACTGCTTCCACTCGTGGTTGAGGTCGAACTCCGTGATCGCCTCGTCGTTGCAGTCGGGCTGCGCGATGAAGGCCGCCCCGTACTGCTTGGTGTTGATCTTCGCCGCCCCGACGGTGAAGTTGCCCAGCCCCGCGATGGGCGCCAATGGGGTCAGGTCCGCGGCCTTGATGTCCGGCGCGACGCCGCCCGGCCGGGTACCGCTCGCCGTGGGGTCGGGCGTCGCGGCCTCCGGACTCTCGCTCTCGCTCTCCGAGGGGTTGGGCGTCGGGGACTCGGCCTCCGCTGCGGCCGCGTCGGAGGCGGAGTTGCCGCCCTTGTTCCCCGAGGCCGCCTGGTCGGCGCCCTTGTCCTTGTCCAGAAGGCGTACGCCGAGCACCGCGAGGGCCGCGACGACCAGTACGGCGGCCACCGAACCCAGGACCAGCCCGGTCCGCCGCTTCTTCGACCGGGCCCGCCCCGGGGGCGGGGACTCGTGCAGCGGGTACGTCGGCCCGTATCCGGAGGGTACGTGCGCCTGCTGCGCCTGCTGCGCCTGCTGCGCCTGCTGCGCCTGCTGCGCCTGCTGCGCCTGCTGCGGGGCCGGGGGGCGGGGCCGGCGTGTGGGCCGGCGGCGGGCCCGCAGGCTGCGGAGGCACCACCGGCCTCGCCGGTACGGGAGCCGCAGCCGCAGCCGGATCGGGAGCCGCGTCCTGCACGGCCCGTTGCGAGGTGGAGGGGGTGGTGGACACCACCGCGTGCCGTACGTCCTTCATCCACGCGGCCAGGCTTATGGGCCGCTGCGTCGGGTCGCCCGCGTAGACGGCGGTGATCCGGTCCCGCTGCTCGGCGTCCAGGACGGCGATCTGTGGCAGCCCGGCCATCGCCCGGGCCGGCTGCTCCGGCGAGCTGGGCGGGGACTCCCCGCTCAGCAGGAAGTACGCGATGGCCCCGAAGGCGTACCGGTCGGCGGCCGGAGTCCGCTTGCCGTCGAAGACCTCGGGAGCCGCGTATCCCGGGGTGAACCGGACCTCGGCCGTCAATTTCCCCCCAGCGCCGATGCCTTGAGTGGCCATCAGCCTGGCCTGGCCGGAATCACACGGTCAATCGGAATGGTCAGTTTGCCGTGGGGAGGGCGCTCCGGTCGCCAGGGCCGCCGGCTCCCCGTCCTCCTGCGGGGCGTGGAGGAAGACGAGGCGGGCCTTCTTCGCCGGGAGGTGGACCTCGGGCAGGTCGATCTCGGGCAGGTCGACCTCCGGGCCGAGGACGAAGCCGGAGCGTTCCAGGAAGGCGAGGACCTTGGCGTTGCGCACGTCCGGCTCCCCGACCACCCGGCGGGCGCCCGCCGCGGAGAACAGGTAGGCCGTGAAGGCGCTGACCAGGGCCGCGCTGAAGCCGTGTTCGGGGTCGCCCTGTGGGGGACCGATCAGCAGGTGGATGCCGATGTCGCCGGGCCGGACCTCATAGCAGTCGCTGATCCGGTCCTCCGCGCAGTCGTACGTCTGGAACAGCGCGACCGGTTCGCCGTCGCGGTGGACGAGGAAGGCGTGGTGCGTGGTGCGGCGGTCGACGTCCTCGTAGATCTCCTGGACCAGCTCCCGGCTCGCCTCGCCCATGCCCCAGAAGCGGGCCCGCTCCTCGGTGACCCAGCGGTGGACGAGCGCGGAGTCGGCGGCCGGGTCGAGGGGGGTGAGGGTGACGGTGCCGAAGCCTCGGATGCGGCGGGTGAAGACGGCCTGCCGGGTGGAGGCCGGGGCGGGGCTCATGTCGATTCCTTGGTGAGGCGGGCCCAGTCGGTGACGACGGGGACGAGTGCGCAGCGGGCCCAGAGCGGGAGCTGGTCGCGGTGGTGGGCCGAGCCCGTGACGCCGTCCGCGCCGAGTGGGACCACCCAGAGGCTGTCCTCGCGGCGGGCGAGGTCCCATACGTAACGGGCCGCCGATGCGCGGGCGGTGAGGTCGGTGTAACCCGGGACGCTGGAGGTGGCGTTCACGCAGTCGTGGTCGCCGCTGAGGCCGGGCCACTCGGCCTCCGGGTCCGGGAGCGCCGCCCAGGGCGCGAGGCGGTGCACCTGGGACCACGGGATGTCGGGGGAGCCCGCCGCGGCCGTCTCCTCCAGGGCGGCCCGTACGTGGGCGACCCGGTCGAGATCGGGCAGGAGCGGGGTGGTCAGCAGCCCCTCCAGGGCGTAGCCGACGCGGGGGAGCAGGTACAGCCAGGGGTGGAAGACCTCGGGGCCGGTGGGCGCACCCGCCAGGTCCGCGAAGACGGGATCGGCGGCGAGGCGGCGTACGGTCCTGGCCCGGAAGGCCGAGAAGACGGTGGCGTCGGTGCTCTCGGGCGCCATGTGCCGGTCCCAGGCGAGCAGTCGGGTGCGCAGCGCGTCCGCAGCGGGGGACAGGCCGTCGAGCCCGGGCAGCAGGTCCAGCAGCGGGGCGGCCGAGGCCAGGTACGTGTCCCGGTGTACGTCGGCCATCGCCTTCGGGGACCAGTCGGCCGAGCCGGAGAGCAGCGCGCGGATGCGGTTGGCGCGGTGCGGGGGCGCGAACTCCACCCCGAGCGGGGAGGCGATGCCGCGGGCGTTGGCCATCACGGCGAAGCCCTGCACCGGCTCGGCGGGGGTCTCGGCCCAGCCCTGCCAGGCGTGCTGCGGATCCCACGCCGGCACCGGGCGCAGGCGGTTCGTGCGGTGCCGTAGCGGGACGGCGCCCGCGACGCGGTGCATCAGGCCGCCCTCGGAGTCGGCCGCGAGGACGACGTTGACGGGCTCGGCCCAGCCGTCGAGGGCGCGGTCGATGTCGGCGACAGTGCGGGCGCGCAGGAGTGCGGGCAGGGCGGCGAAGCCGAGGTCCGCGCGGACGCGGGGCGGGTAGCGCAGGGAGAGGGTCTGTTCCCCGTTCTCCCCGTTCTCCGCGTACGCCGCATTCTCCGCGCTCTCGATCTCCGCGTTGTGCATGGGGTGCTCGCGGGTGATCACCGGGCCGCGGGCGGTCTCCAGGACCTCCACCTCGACCGGGTCGGCCCCGGCGACGGTGATGGTCTCGGTGTGGCGGTGGACGGGCTCCCAGGTGCCGTCAGGGCCCAGGGCCTCGTAGCCGCCTGCGCCCGTCGGGCGCACCTGCTCCACGTACAGGTCCTGGTAGTCCGCCATCGCGTTGGTGATGGCCCAGGCGGCGGTGCCGGTGTGGCCGAAGTGGGCGAGGCCGGGCACGCCGGGGACGGCGAGGCCCAGGACGTCGTACTCGGGGCAGGCGAGCCGTATCTGCTGGTAGACGCCCGGGTCCTCGATGAACCGGTGCGGGTCGCCCGCGATGATCGCCGCACCGGTGGCGCTCCGCTCGCCGGGTACCAGCCAGCCGTTGCTGCCTGCGGTGCCGGGGCCGTCGGTGGCGAAGAGGGTGACGGCCTCGTCGCCGAGGGCGCGCGCCACGCGCTCGCGCCACAGCTTGGTGGCGAAGCCGGCGAAGAGGATGTGGGTGGCGATCCAGATGCCGAGCGGGACCCACGGCTCCCAGGGGGCGGGCGCGTGGCCGGTGCGTGCGAAGCGCTCGTCGCGGGCGCAGCCGCGGGCCAGGCCGTCGTTGACCCCGTCGACGTAGGCCCCGACCCAGGCCGCGGTGTCCGGGTCGAGGGCCGCATAGCAGCGCCGGGCGGTGTCGTCGAGGCGGCTCCGGCGGGCGAACCGGTCCCAGGTGACGCAGTCGGGGCCGAGGAAGGCGGCGCTGGTCCCCTGGGCGCGGCAGCGCTCGACCTCCAGCTGCCAGGCGCGGTCGGGGGCGGTGGTGCGGCCCTGCGCGTAGGCGAGCCCGAGCGGGTCGGCGGCCCGCAGATGGGGGATTCCCCAGTCGTCCCGGTACAGCTCGAAGGCATCCGCCTCCGCGGCTTCGGCGGTGTTCGCAAGACTCACTCGCACTCCCTGTTGTTAGGTAAGGCTGACCTAACTATAGAGAAGCTCGCGCGGGGAAGTGCTCAGGCTCCCGTGGTGCCGTCGATGCCCTCGCGGAGGAAGTCGGCGTGGCCGTTGTGCCGTGCGTACTCGTGGATCAGATGCAGCATCACCAGCCGCAGCGAGGCCTCCGCCTGCCAGCTGGGCACGTACGCCGTCACGTCGAGCGATTCGGTGGCCGCCTCGATCCGGCGGGCATGCCCTACCTCGGCCTCCCAGGCGGTGAACGCCTCCTCGCGGGTCGAGCCTGTGGCGTCGTAGGCGGCCTGGAAGTCGTGGTGGTCGGACCAGAGGTGGGGGAGGTCCTCCCCGTTCAGAATGCGGCGGAACCAGTGGCGCTCGACCTCGGCCATGTGCCGCACCAGCCCCAGCAGCGAGAGGGTGGACGGCGGCATGGAGGTGCGCCGCAGGTCCTCGTCGCCGAGGCCCTCGCACTTCCAGGCGAGGGTGGCCCGGTGGTAGTCGAGGTAGGCACGCAGGGTGTCGCGCTCATTGCCGGTCAGGGGCGGTCCGATGCGATCCATGGGTCGATCTTGCCCCGGCGGGCCGGGCCGGTGGAAGGCTTTCGCCCTGCCGCAGCCCGGCGCGGTGTCAGCCGGCCGGGGCCGTCCACACCCACGGCACCGTCACGCCCAGGACCCCGAAGCCCAGCCGCTCCAGGATCGGGCGGCTGTCCTCGGAGGCGTCCACCTGGAGGTAGGGGATGCCGCGCTCGGCGGCGACCCGGGCCCGGTGGGCCACCAGGAGCCGGTAGATGCCCCGGCCGCGCCACTGCGGGAGGGTGCCGCCGCCCCACAGTCCAGCGAAGGAGCACCCCGGGCGCATCTCCATCCGGGCCGCGCTGACCGGGGTGTCCCCGGCCATCGCCACCACCGCCGCGATGGTCTCCGGCTCGTCCTCCAGCAGGCTCAGCATCAGCTGCCGGATCCCCGGGCGGTCCGTCCCGAAGGCCCCGGCGTGCACCTGCATCACCAGGTCCACGCCCGCCTCGTCGGTCACCGGCCGCAGGGTGATGCCCTCCGGCGGTTCCACCGGCAGCGAGGCGAGCTCGTCCGTCCGCCCCACCAGCAGGGTTTCGGCCGGCTCGGGGGTGAACCCCGCCGCGCGCAGCCGCTCCCCGAGGTCGGCCGGCCGGTCGTGGCCGTACAGCTTCCACTCGAAGGCGGACGCTCCCCGCCCCGCGAAGTGCGCCACCTGCGCCGCGATCTCCGCGTCCGCCGTCCCTTCGTCGAGGTCGGACCAGAGCACGCCGTTCCACCCGTCCCCGGGTGTCGTCTGACGTACCACTGCGCCCGCCCGCTCGACCCGCGCCCGGGTCGAGTCCGGCAGCGCCTCGCGGCGCATCTCCCGGTCGTACCGGGCCCGTACCCTCAGCAGTTCATCATGATCCATGGTCATCGTCCCCAGCCGACCAGCCGCCGGGCGGCCCGCGCAACTGCATTAACCTCGGCCCGTGAACGACGACTCCCTCTACACCGGCAAGGCCGCGCCCGACGCCGCCACCGACCGCGGCTGGCTCCTCGGTCACTTCAAGGACCCCGCCGATCCGCGCCACAGCAAGGACGTGGAGATCAAGTGGGGTGTCCACCCGCAGGGCGAGGAGCGGGCCCAGTGGGTGACCGGGGAGGAGCGCACCGCGCTCCAGGTCCTGATCAGCGGACGCTTCCGGCTGGAGTTCCCGGGCCGTACGGTCGTCCTCGCCGAGCAGGGGGACTACGTCGTGTGGGGTCGCGGAGTCGACCACTCCTGGTACGCGGAGGAGGACTCGGTGGTCCTCACCGTCCGCTGGCCCTCCGTCCCCGGCTACCGCGCCGAGGACTGACCTGCAAGGCCCCCCGGATCCCCCCTTCCTGTGACGATGCACACGAAGGGGACCAACGATCACGAAACGCTGGGATCGTTGGGGTGTAGACCACCACCTCCGGCCGTCCCCGGGCGATCCCCGGGCCCCCGGCCGGGCCTTCACGAGTTCTAGTGTTCTTTGCGTCGGGCGTCTCCCGGTAAAGATCCGAACCACCAGGGAGCACGTCCGTTGGCAGCAATCGCACGGTGGTGCATGCGGCACCGCCTGGTGGCCGTCCTGCTCTGGCTGCTCGCGCTCGGCGGGAGCGCCGTCGCCGCAGGGACCGCCGGAGCGGCCTTCTCCAACCACTACGAGGTCCCCGGCACCGAGTCCGGCAAGGCGCACGCCCTGCTGCGCGAGGGCTTCCACGGCCAGGGCGGGGACACCGACACCATCGTGTGGCGGGCCCCCGAGCACCAGTCGGCCCGAAGCCCCGGTGTGGAACAACGCATGACGCGGGCCCTCGACACCATCGCCGCGCTCCCCGGCGTCGGCTCGGTCGCCGGCCCCTACGGATCCGGCCCGGAGAGCGCCGCACGGATCAGCCGCGACGGCAGGACCGCCTACGCCCTGGTCACCTTCGACCAGCCGGCCGACTCCGTACCCAAGGCGCAGGCCAAGGCCGTCGTCGCCGCGGCGAAGAACCCCACGACCGAGGCGGACGGGCTGCAGGTCGAACTCGGCGGCCCGGCCATCGCCCTCACCGAGGCGCCCACCGCCCACCTCGCCGAGGTCATCGGCGTGGGCGTCGCCGCCCTGGTCCTCCTCCTCGCCTTCGGCTCGCTCGCCGCGAGCCTGCTGCCCATCGCGACCGCCCTGGTCAGCGTGGGCACCGCCTATTTCGGCATCACCCTCCTCGGGCACGCCATGGCCGTCGCCGACTTCGCCCCGATGCTCGGCACCCTCATCGGCCTCGGTGTCGGCATCGACTACGCCCTGTTCCTCGTGACCCGGCACCGCAAGGGCCTCAAGAGCGGCCTCCCCGTCGCGCAGGCGGCCGAGTGCGCCGTCGCCACCACCGGCCGGGCGGTCGTCTTCGCCGGAGCCACCGTCTGCATCGCCCTGCTCGGCATGCTGGTGCTGCGGCTGAACTTCCTCAACGGGGTCGCGATCGCCGCCTCTCTCACCGTGGTCCTGACGGTCGCCGCCTCGGTCACGCTGCTGCCCGCCCTGCTCTCGTACATCGGCATGCGTGCGCTCTCGCGCCGTGAGCGCCGCACCTTGGCGGCCGAGGGGCCGCAGCCCGAGACGCCCACCGGCTTCGCCGCCCGCTGGTCCGCCTTCGTGGAGCGCCACCCCAAACCGCTCGGCCTTCTCGCCGCCGCGGCCATGGTCTTCCTCGCACTGCCCACGCTCTCGCTGCACCTGGGCACCTCGGACCAGGGCAACAACCCGGCGAGCTCCACCACCCGGCAGGCGTACGACCTGCTCGCCGAAGGTTTCGGCCCGGGCGCGAACGGCCCGCTCACCGTCGTCGCCCGCCTCGACGGCGCGGGCGACCGGGTGGCCGTCGCGCAGCTGGCCGAGGCGCTGCGCACCACCGAAGGCGTGGCCTCCACCGGCCCTGCCGTCTTCAACCGCAGCGGCGACACGGCCGTCCTGAGCGTCGTACCGGACTCCGCCCCGCAGTCCCGGGCCACCAGCGAGCTCGTCGAAAGGCTGCGGCAGACGGTCATCCCGCGCGCCGGGCACGGCAACACCATGGCGGTCCACGTCGGCGGCGTGACCGCGGGCTACGACGACTTCGCCGGCGTCATCGTCGGCAAACTGCCGCTCTTCGTCGGGGTGGTCATCACCCTCGGCTGTCTGCTCCTGCTGCTGGCCTTCCGGTCCCTCGGGATACCGCTCAAGGCGGCGGCCATGAACGTCGCCGCCGTCGCCTCCTCCTTCGGCGTCGTCGTCGCCGTCTTCCAGTGGGGCTGGGGCAGCGAACTGCTGGGCCTGGGCAGCGCCGGGCCGATCGAGCCCTTCCTCCCCGTGATCATGGTCTCGGTCCTCTTCGGCCTGTCCATGGACTACCAGGTCTTCCTCGTCAGCCGGATGTACGAGGAGTGGCTGGAGACCGGCGACAACCGGCGGGCCGTCCGCGTCGGCCTCGCCGAGACCAGCCGGGTCATCAACTCGGCCGCGGTCATCATGATCTCCGTCTTCCTGGCCTTCGTCCTCAGCGGCGACCGGATCATCGCCATGTTCGGCATCGCACTCGCCGCGGCCGTGGCCCTCGACGCCTTCGTCCTGCGCACCCTCCTCGTCCCGGCACTGATGCACCTGCTCGGGGCAGCGAACTGGTGGCTGCCGCGCTGGCTCGACCGCAGGCTGCCGAAGATCAGCATCGAGCCCCCGGAACCCGGTCCGCATGCGACACTTCCCGCGCAGCGGCCCGGCAAGGACCCCGCTACGAGCGAGGACGTCGCCGAGCCCGCCACGACATCCCGGTGACCCGGCGGCCACCCGCCGTATGAGACCCAAGGAAGAAGCCGCATGTTCTCGATAGACCTCGCCGAAGACGCCCAGCTGTTTCCGCTGGAGATCTGGCACGCCGAGGAGTTCCTGACCCACATGGACCGCGGCCGGGAGTACATAGGCGAGCACATCGTCCTCGCGGACTTCGTCACCGACCTCGACTCGGCGCAGGGCTTCCTGTCCGCCTACGCGCAGAAGACGGCGGCCGACGGCGGCCGCATCTACGGCATCCGCGTCGACGACACCCTCGTCGGCGGCGTCCTCTTCCGTACCTTCGACACCGGGACGGGCAACTGCGAGGTGGGCTGCTGGCTGGAGCCGACCGCCGCCGGCCGGGGCCTGGTCACCAAGGCCTGCCGCGTCCTGATCGACTGGGCCTTCCACGACCGCGGGATGCACCGCGTCGAATGGCACGCCTCCTCCGCCAACAAGAAGAGCCTCGCCGTCGCCGAACGACTCGGCATGACCCGTGAGGGCGTCCTGCGCCAGGCTTACCCCTACCGGGGCGTCCGCCAGGACACCGAGATCTGGGCGGTCCTGGCCCACGAATGGCCCCCGGCCGCCTGACACCGGGCGCCCCCGGGCCGGCGGCCCACCCGCGGCCGGCCGCGCTCGGCCGGCACGGCGGCCTCTCAGAAACCTCTCAGACAAGCCGCCTACGGTGCCCCGCATGGACACCACCAAGACCGCCGCCCCGACCGCTCCCGACGCGGACACCGCCGAACAGGGCACTCCCCGGGCCGCCGATGCCCGCCCGGCCCTCCAGGACGCCCCCGAGGACACCGCGGCCCCCGCGTCCGCCGAGGCCGGCGACGAACAGGAGCTCGACGAAGACCTCCGCGGTGACGGGCTCCTCGGCGAGCAGGACGACCCGCAGGAGCAGCCCACCGGGGTCGGCTCCGCGGCCGGCGCCGTCGTCGCCGCCGGGCTCGGGCTGGTCGCCCTCAGCGGCAGCTGGGTCTCGCGCGTCATCGCCGAACGCCAGACCCTGATAGGCCAGATCGAGTCGGTGAACGCCGCGACCACCGAGGCCAAGATCCAGGCCCTGTACGGCGACGCCTGGCACATGACCGCCCTGGTCAACGGTGTCCTGTCGACGCTCGCGCTGCTCCTCGCCGTCTTCGTCCTGGCCCGCCCCGCCTTCTCCGTCCCCGGCCGCGTCCACCCGACCTGGGTCCGGGCCGTCTCCTGGGCCGCCGTCGCGCTCGGCGCCCTCGGCATCCTGCTGTTCGGCCTCATGTACTTCGACATCCTCGTCCCCCTCCCCAAGGCCGCCTAGGACCCTGCTTAGGACTCCCCGGTCCGTACCGGGGAGCCGCGGGGCCCGGTCTAAGGACCCCCGGCTCGTACAGATGCGGCATGCTCCCGATGCCCCGGGGCCCCCTGGGACGCGAATCTTGGATCACACCGAACGAGGTGCCCGAGAACACGCAACCAGGGAGTACGGGATGTTCGAGTACGAGATCGCCATGGCCCGCCGCGCCGACCTCATCCGCGAGGCCGAGGCCTACCGCCGGGTCCAGGAGGCGGCCAAGGCGCACAGCGGGTCTTCGCGCAGCCAGGAACCCGAGAGGCCGGTGAGAGGAGCCCGGGGCCGCTTCGCCCGGGCCGCGTGAACCGCGCCGCCGCCCCGCTGCGTGGACCGGCCCGTGATGAGAAGCGCACCAGAAACGAGTGCCCCCGACCCGGACTCCTGTGCGATGCTCGGCGACGTGGAGACCAGATCTGTCAGCCCGGTGTTCGTCGGCCGAGCCGACGAACTGGCCGTACTCGTCGACGCATTGGCGCGCGCCGCCGGCCAGGAGCCGCAGGCGATGCTCATCGGGGGAGAGGCCGGGGTCGGCAAGACCCGCCTCACCGAGGAGTTCCTTTGCGAGGCGGCCCGGCGCGGCGCGGTCGTGGCCGTCGGAGGCTGTGTGGAGATCGGGGCGGAGGGGCTTCCCTTCGCCCCGTTCTCGACGGCGCTGCGCGCCCTGCACCGCAGGCTCCCCGAGGAGTTGGCCGCCGCGGCGGCAGGCCAGGAGGGCGAACTCGCCCGGATCCTGCCGGAACTCGGCGACACCCCCCGCGGACCGCACGACGAGGAGAGCACCGCCCGACTCTTCGAGCTGACGGCCCGGATGCTGGAGCGGCTCGCCGTCGACCGCACCGTCGTCCTCGTCCTGGAGGACCTGCACTGGGCGGACACCTCCACCCGCCACCTGCTGTCCTACCTCTTCCGCACCCTCACCAGCGGCCGGCTCGTCGTGGTCGCCACCTACCGCGCCGACGACATCCACCGCCGCCACCCGCTGCGCCCGCTGCTCGCCGAACTGGACCGGCTCCGCACCGTCCAGCGCATCGAACTGCCGCGCTTCAACCGGGCCGAGGTACGCCGCCAGCTCGCCGGGATCCTCGCCTCCCAGCCCGACGAGGCCTTCGTGGACTCCGTCTTCGACCGCTCCGACGGCAACGCCTTCTTCGTGGAGGAACTCGCCGCCTGCCGGGAGAGCGGCTGCCGCGCCGGGCTCACCGAGTCCCTGCGCGACCTCCTGCTCGTCCGTGTCGAAGTCCTGCCGGAGGCCGCCCAAGGGGTGGTGCGGATCGTCGCCGAGGGCGGCTCCACGGTGGAGTACCCGCTCCTGCGGGCCGTGGCCGGACTCACGGAGGACGAGCTGATCGAGGCCCTGCGGGCCGCCGTCGGCGCCAACATCCTCCTCGCCACCCCCGACGGGGACGGCTACCGCTTCCGCCACTCGCTGGTCCGCGAGGCCGTGAGCGACGACCTGCTGCCCGGCGAACGGGCCCGGGTCAACCGCCGCTACGCACAGGCCCTGGAGGCCGACGACTCGCTGATCCGGGCCGAGGAGCGGGTCATCCGGCTCGCCAGCTACTGGTACTACGCGAACGACGCGGCCAAGGCCCTGCCCGCGGTGCTCGCCGCCTCGGTCGCCGCCCGCCGCCGGCACGCCTACTCCGAACAGCTGCGGCTGCTGGAGCGGGCCTTGGACCTGTGGGAGAGCGCCCCCGAAGAGGTCCGCGAGGCACTGCGCCCGGTGGACTACACCGAGGTCTACCCGCCCTGCGGCTGCGACCCGGCCACCACCCCGCTCCAGCGGCTCGACCTGCTCGCCGAGGCCGCGGTCGCCGCCCGGTTCGGCGGTGAGCGGGAACGCGCCCTGAAGATCACCAAGACGGCGTTGCGGCTGCTGGAGGCGGACGCGGACCCGCTGCGGTCCGCGTGGTTCTGGACCGAGCGCTCCCGGCTGGTCGCGGCCCTCGGCCGGGGCGACGGCTGGGAGGAACTCGCCAAGGCCCAGGAGCTGGTCCGGGGGCTGCCCCCCTCCCAGGTGCACGCCGAGGTCCTGGTCCGCGCCGCGGGCTGGGGGATGCTGCACAACCCCGGCCCAGGCAACCTCGACGCCGCCGAACGCGCGGCCGCCTACGCCCGCATGCTCGGCGCCGAGGAGATCGAGCTCAACGCCCGGATCACGGTCGGCTCCCTGCTCACCGACGCCGGCGACCCCGAAGGCGGCCTCGCCGAGCTGCACGCGGTGCGCCAACGCGCCACCGAACTCGGGCTCCTCATGCTCGCAGGACGTGCACATATCAACCTCACCTCTCAGTTGGAAAGCATGGGCCGCTCACAGGAAGCGGTGGAACTGGCCCGGCACGGAGCCGAATTGGTCAAAACCTCCCGGCTGTTGGACACCGAGGCATGGATCTGCGGAAACATGGCGGAGAGCCTGTACAGCCTCGGCCGCTGGGACGAGGCCGCCGAGGCGGCCCGGCGCACCCTGCGGGTCGGCCAGAGCGCCGCCCCGCGCGGCTCCGCCGCCGCCCGCCTGTCGTACCTGGCCCTGGCGCGCGGCGAACTCACCGAGGCCGCAGCCCAGCTCGCCGCCGCGCACGCCCACTTCGGCACGCACGACACCCAGCCCCAGCACCGCCTGCCGCTCTACCGCCTCGCGGTCGGCCTGGCCGCGGGGGAGGGCCGGATATCCGACGTCCGCGCCGAGACCGCCGAGGCCGTCGCCTACGGCTTCCCGCTCGGCCACCACCGCTACGCCTGGCCGCTGCTGCTCGCCGCCGCCTCCGCGGAGGCGGACGCCCTCGGCCTGCCCGCCGCCGACGAAGGCCGCGAGGCCGCTCTGGACGTGCTGCGCGGCGCCGCCCGGGCCCTGGCCACCCCGAGCCCGGTGTGGGCCGCCCACGCCGAGTTCGTCCGGGCCGAACTGCTCCGCGCCGAAGCCCGGGACACCGCCGCCGACTGGACCGCCGTGGAGCAGGCCGTCCACCCCCTGGAGCGCCCCTACCTGCTGGCGCGCGCCCGCCACCGCCTCGCCGAGGCCCTGCTCACCTCCGGCGGCGCGCGGGAGGCCGCGGCCCTCCTGCTCCGCGAGGCCCACGCCACCGCCGACCGGCTCGGCGCACGCCGGCTCCGCGAGGACCTGGCCCTGCTCTCCCGGCGCGCCAGGCTCCCGCTCACCGAGGCCGAGCCACCCCCGGCCCTGCCCGCACCGGACACCGACGCGGCGGAGTCCCTGGGCCTGACCACCCGCGAACGGGAGGTGCTGCGCCTGGTCGCCGCCGGCTACAGCAACCGGCGGATCGCCGAGGAGCTCTTCATCTCCCCGAAGACGGCCAGCGTGCACGTCTCGAACATCCTGGCCAAGCTGGGCGTCGCAGGCCGCGGCGAGGCGGCCGCCCTCGCCCACCGGCTGCGCCTGTTCGGCCCGGCAGCCGTCCCGGCTACTTCCGTTCCGGCGGCTCCGCGGGGCGTATGAGCACCTTGCCGGAGTCCAGGTCTATCGGCCCCCGTCCCGGATCGCCGTCATGCACGTCGGTCCGGGACAGCTCCAGGCGCTTCTTCTCCTCGTGGGTGTGCTTACGTCCCGGGTTGAACAGCTCCTCGATCATGTTGAACACTGCGTCCACCGCACCTCTCGTCCCCCACCGGGGGCATGCCGGTCACCGCACCGTCAGTGTCAGGATCCTGTCGTCGCCGGGCTCCGGCGATCCCCGCCCGTCCGTCTCGCTCGTGACCAGCAGCAGTCTGTCCCCGCCGAGCGCCACCACCGTCCGCAGCCGGCCGTACTTGCCCTCCAGGAAGGCCTCCGGCTCCGCCGCCAGGGCCGTACCCGCCAGCGGGATCCGCCACAGCCGCGCACCCTTCAGCCCGGCCATCCACACCGATCCCTGCGCCCAGGCGATACCGCTCGGCGACGCCTCATCGGTCCTCCACACCGCGACCGGATCACGCAGGCCCGGCTTGCCGGCCTTGCCCTCCGCCTCCGGCCAGCCGTAGTTCACTCCCGGCTCGATCAGGTTCAGCTCGTCCCAGGTGTGCTGGCCGAACTCGGCGGCCCACAGCCGCTTGTCCTTGTCCCAGGCGAGACCCTGCACATTGCGGTGCCCGTACGAATAGACGACGGAATCGGCCTCCGGATTGCCGTGCACGGGCCGGCCGTCCGGCGTCATCCGCAGGATCTTGCCGCCCAGCGACTTCTTGTCCTGCGCGAGAGCCTGCTCACCGGTCTCGCCCGTCCCCGCATAGAGCATCTTGTCCGGGCCGAAGGCGATCCGGCCGCCATTGTGGATGAGCCCCTTCGGAATGCCGCGCAACACCGTGTCGGGCGCCCCCAGTTGCTGTCCGGGATCTCTGTGCTCGTCATACCGCATCCGGGCGATGCGGTTGTCGGACTCCGTCGTGAAGTACGCATAGACCATCCGGTCCGAGGCGAACGAGGGGGACAGGGCCAGCCCCAGCAGCCCTCCCTCGCCGCCCGGGGCCACCCCCGGCACCTCGCCGATCGGCACCACCTTGCCCGTGGCCACCGCGACCCGGCTGATCGTCCCCCTGTCCCGCGAGGCCACCAGCAGATCCCCGTCGGGCAGCGGGGCCACGCCCCACGGCGACTCCAGATCCTTGGCGATCTCCCCCGACACCGTCACCGAGCCCTTGGCCGGCGGCGCGGAGACCTCCGCGGAACCGGACGGGCCGCTCGTCGAGGGCGTGGGCGCCGCCCGGGGCGGAGACGAGCCGGTCCCGGTGCCGGCGGTACCCGCCGGGGAGCATCCGGCCGCCAGCAGCACCCCGCATCCGGCCAGCGCGGCCACCGCCAGCGCTCCCCGGGTCCGGGCGCGCGGGGCAGCGTGCCCCCCGGGCGCCTCGGAGCCACCCCGCGCCGCGTACCCCTCGTACCGCTCGTGTTCCCCGTACCGCTCGTGTCCCCGCGTCCGTCCGTATCGCATCGTCCTGCTCCCCTCCGGTCCCGCGATCGTGCCCTTCACCCGTCTCAACAGCTGCGGCACTTCCCGAAGTTCCACCACTCGTACACCCGATCGAGTGGTTGTTCCGTCAGTCCCAGGCTCCCACCGCGGACGGCAGCGCCGCGATCTCCGCCAGGTCACCGGCCGTGAGCCGCACCCGCGCCGCCCCCGCGTTCTCCGCCGCCCACCGCGCCCGTTCGGCCCCCGGCACCGGCACCACCTGCGGCCCCTGCGCCAGCACCCACGCCAGCGCCACCTGCGCCGCCGTCACCCCGGCCCCGTGCCGCCGGGCCACCCGGCGCAGCCCCGCCACCAGCACCTGGTTCGCCGCCATCGACTCCGCCGTGAACCGCGGATGCCGCGCCCGTACGTCCTCCCACTCGAAGCCCTCGCCCGGCGTGAGCGTCCCCGTCAGGAACCCGCTGCCCAGCGGCATCGCCGCCAGGAACCCCACGCCCCGCGCCGCACACCACGGCAGCAGCGTGCGCACCGCCTCCGGCGACCACACCGACAGCTCCGCCTGCACCGCGCTCACCGGGAACACCTGCTGCACCCGCTCCAGATGCCGCAACGTCACTGCATAGTTCCGGTCCCCGCGCCGCCCCGCCCCGGGCCCGGCCCCCGCGCCCAGCGCACAGAACCCCAGCGCCCGCACCTTCCCGGCACTCACCAGCTCCGCCATCGCCCCCCAGGACTCCTCGACCGGAACCTCCGGATCCACCCGGTGCAGCTGGTAGAGGTCGATGACGTCCGTCCGCAGCCGCCGCAGCGAGGCATCGCACGCCCGCCGCAGATATCCGGGCCGCCCGTCGGCCACGACGTGCTGCTCCCCGGCCCGCAGTCCCACCTTGGCCGACACGAACGCCTCCGAACGCCGCTCGCGCAGCACCCGTCCGAGCAGCAGCTCATTGGTGAACGGCCCGTACATGTCGGCCGTGTCCAGCAGGTTCGCCCCCAGGTCCAGGGCCGTGTGCACGGTGGCCAGCGAGTCCTCGCCGCGGCGCCGCGAGGGGGCGTAGGCCCAGCTCATCGGCATGCACCCGAGCCCGACGGCGCCCACCGCCAGCGCCCCTGCCCCGATCACCCTGCGCTCCACCCGTGCGTCCCCTCCCGCTCGGCACCAAACTAACGGCTTGATCAGGATCCCTTGGCATAGCCTCGTGATCATGACTGCAAAGACCGCGGACGTGTGGCTCCCGTTCCCCGCCGAGGAGGTCGAGGGCCTTCCCGACTCCTTCCACTACCGCCACTGGGACGGCGAGGAGACCTTCCCGGCCGATCCGGCCGCCTGCGTCTTCTACGTCACCCCCTACATGAAGTCCCCCGAGGCCACCCTGCGGCCCCTCGCGGCGATGCCGGACCTGCAGGTGATCCAGACACTGACCGCGGGCATCGACGCCCTCGTCGGCGGACCGGGCGGCCTCGGCGGCCTGCGCCCCGGCATCCGCCTGTGCAACGCCCGCGGCGTGCACGAGGCCAGCACCGCGGAGCTGGCGCTCACCCTCACCCTCGCCTCGCTGCGCGGCATCCCCGGCATCGTGCGCGGCCAGGACCGGGAGGAGTGGCGTTACGGCTTCTACGACGCCCTGGCCGACAAGTCCGTGTTGATCGTCGGATACGGATCCATCGGCGCCGCCATCGAGGACCGGCTCGCCCCCTTCGAGTGCGCGCGGATCACACGGGTGGCACGCTCCGCGCGCACCACCGCGAGCGGACCGGTCCACGCCCTCGCCGACCTGCCGCGACTGCTGCCGCAGGCCGACGTGGTCATCCTCTCCACCCCGCTGACCGACGCGACGCGGGGCCTGGCCGGCGCCGACTTCCTCGGCCGGATGAAGGACGGGGCCCTCCTCGTCAACGTGGCCCGCGGACCCGTCGTTGACACCCCGGCCCTCCTGGCGGAACTGGAGTCGGGCCGGCTGCGCGCGGCCCTCGACGTCACCGACCCGGAGCCGCTGCCCGCCGGACATCCGCTCTGGCACGCTCCGCAGGTCCTGATCACGCCTCATGTGGGCGGAGCCAGCTCGGCGTTCGAGCCGCGGGCGAAGCGCCTGGTGGCGCGCCAGCTCTCCCGGTTCGCCGCGGGGGAACCCGTGGAGAACACCGTCCTGATCACCACCTAGGTCACGCGCGCACACGCTCCGCATCCGTCCGAGCGCACCCAGTGGTCACAACTCCCCGCGTGGTAACGGAGAGTAGAGCACCTATGTCCCTGAGTGACGAAAGTGGTGTATCGTCCGGAACAAGGGGCTGCGCCACGAACGTCTGGCGCTGGGGAGTGATCGGACACTTTGGGGGGCGACGGGCGATGCACGGCCAATGGACGAAGGATCCGATGCGGCACAGCCGCCGGAGGCGACGATGGGGTGCGCCACCAGCCAGCGAGGGGGACCGGTGAGTGCGCCGGGGGCGGCGCTGCTGGCCCGGCCGCCGGTCCCGGGCGGGGGCAGGAGCCCGGCGATGCAGCTCCTGCTCGCCGTGGTCAGCGGGGGGTACGCCGTCGGCGCCGCCCTCGGCTGGGGCTCCGAGGAAGTCGCCGAGGTCATGGGCGACTTCGGGCTCAGTGCGGCCGCTCTGCTCGCCGCCGTCTCCTGCTACAGCTATGCGCGGGCGATCGACAGCCGTGAGCGGCCAGCCTGGCTGCTCTTCGCGTTCTCCTCCCTGATGGGAGCCTGCGGCAACGCCGTCTGGGGCTGGTACGAGGTGATCCTCGGCGAGGCCGTCCCCAAGCCCTCGCTCGCCGACTTCGCCTTCCTGTGCTTCGCCCCGCCCGCCATCGTGGGCCTGCTCGTCCTCGCCAAACGCCCGGTCACCCGAGCGGGCTGGGTCTGCCTCGGGCTCGACTCCTGGCTCATCGGCGGCTCCCTGCTCACCCTCTCCTGGAGTCTGGCCCTCGCCCACACGGCCCGGACCGCCCAGTCCGGCGCCCCGGGCAGCGTTCCGCGGGCCGCCCTCTCCCTCGCCTATCCGCTGCTGGACATCGCGCTCGTCTCGATGGTGCTCGTCCTGCACTTCCGGCGCTCCGAGACCAACCGCTCGGCCGTCAACACCGCGATCGCGGCCCTCGCCCTGACCGTCCTCAGCGACGCGCTGTTCACCTCGCCGCTGCTCAGCGCGGGCTACCAGTCGGGGCAACTGCTCGACGCCGGCTGGTTCGCCGGCTCGCTGCTGCTCGCGTACGCCCCCTGGGGGGCCCGGCGCATGCAGCCGGCTCCCGGCGCCCCCGCCCGACCGCTGCTCGACCGCCCGGTCAGCCGCCCCATCACGGGCTCGCTGCCCGCCCTCACCCCGTACCTCGCGGCCGCCGTCTGCACCCTGGGCATCCTCTACAACGTGGTGGACGGCCGGAAGGTCGACCGGGTGGTGGTCTTCACGGGCTGCACGGTCGTGCTGGCCCTCGTGATCCGCCAGGGCATCATGCTCCTCGACAACATCGCGCTGACCCAGGAACTGGCCCAGAAGGAGAACCACTTCCGCTCCCTGGTCCAGGGCTCCAGCGACGTGATCATGATCGCCGCGCCCACCGGCACCCTGCGCTACGTGAGCCCCGCCGCCGCCGGGGTCTACGGCCGGGAGGCCGAGGAGCTGGTGGGCACCGAGCTGGCCGCCCTGATCCACCCCCACGACCTGGGCCGGGTGGTCCACGAGGTACGCCGCTTCCTCGCCGCCCCGCCCGCCGAGGAGCCGACCACCCGCATCGAGTGCCGCTTCAAGTCCGGCAGCGGCGAATGGCTCAATGTGGAGTCCACCGTCAACCGCCACCAGGGCGGCCTCATCCTCAACAGCCGCGACGTCACCGAGCGGGTCCGCCTCCAGGCGCAGCTCCAGCACAGCGCCGAGCACGATCCGCTGACCGACCTGCCCAACCGGGCCCTGTTCACCCGCCGGGTCCGCCAGGCCCTGACCGGGCGCCGGGCCGGAGACCACAGCACCGCCGTGCTGTTCATCGACCTCGACGGGTTCAAAGCGGTCAACGACACCATCGGCCACCAGGCCGGCGACGAACTGCTGGTCGAGGCCGGGCGCCGCCTCCAGGACTCGGTGCGGGCCGGGGACACGGCCGCCCGCCTCGGCGGGGACGAGTTCGCCGCCCTGATCCTCGGTGACGGCAGCCGCGACCGCAGCGCCCGCGAGTATCAGGTCCACGAGATCGCGGACCGGCTGCGCACCGCGCTGGCCCAGCCCTACCGGGTCGCGGGCCACGAGGTCCGGGTGGCCGCGAGCATCGGCGTGGCCTTCGCCGACCCGGGCATCACCCCTTCGGACCTGATGCGCAACGCGGATCTCGCGATGTACCGGGCCAAGGCGGGCGGCAAGGACCGCGTCGAGCTCTACGCGCCGCAGATGCAGGCCGAGGTCGTACGGAAGGCCGAGCTGGCGGGGCGGCTGCGCAGCGCACTCCACGAGGGAGAGTTCGCCCTGCTCCACCAGCCCGTGGTCTCGCTCGCCACCGGCGCCGTCACGGCCGTCGCCGCGCAGGCCCGCTGGCGTTCCGGGCAGGGGATCCTGTTCACCCCGGCGGAATTCCTCCGGGTGGCCGAGTTCAGCGAGGGTGCGCCGCCGCGGCCGGACGCCCCCGGCCCCGGGACTTCCTCCCGCACGGCCGAGCTGGGGCGCTGGCTGCTGGAGGAGGCCGTGGGGCAGGCAGCCGAGCGGCACCGGCTCGGACACGACGTACCGGTGGCCGTCCGGATGAGCGCCCGGAGGCTGCTGGACCGGTCCATGCCGCTCGGCTCCGTGGAAGCCCTGCTCAACCGGCACGGGCTGCCCGCCGGGGCCCTGATGATCGAGCTGGCGGACAGCGACCCCAGGGTCCCCTTCGAGGAGCTGGAGCGGCGTCTCGCGGCCCTGCGCCGGCTCGGAGTGCTGATCGCCCTGGACGGCTTCGGCAGCGGCTACGCGGCCATCAGCGCCCTGCGCCGCCTTCCGGTGGACATCCTGAAGCTCGACCGCAGCCTGGTCGAAGGGGTGGTCGAATCCGCCCGCCTCCACAAGATCACCGCAGGCCTGTTGCGCATCGCAAACGACCTGGGCATGCAGTCCGTGGCCGACGGGGCGGACCTGCCCGAACAGGTCACGGCACTGCGTGCAATGGGGTGCACTCACGGCCAGGGACTGGCTTTTTCCGGCCCGCTCGACGAGTACAGGCTGCGGCGGGCGCTCGTGCGCGGTACGTTCCCAGTACCGGGCGGGGCGGCCCAGCCCGCCTTGGCCGGTGGCTCGTCCAGTGGCTCGATGGCCATGCGCAGAGGCTCACATAATGAGACGCCCGTCCCACCCACTTGACATCCCCCTCCCGCCGGAGGGAGGGTCAATGCCATGCGCACCCGAATTCTCGTACTTGGAAAGCGCGTCGGCTGAAGCTGGGACCTGCATGTCCCCGCTCCGCGAACCCGACGCGCTCCCCTCGCTTGCCCACCGGCACGAGGGGTTTTTTGTTGCACTGGCACACCTTCGAATCCGCGTAAAACCCTCAGCTTCGAGAAGAGAATGCCGATGACCGAGCAGGCCACCGGGGCCCACCATCCGCAGCCGCGGCCCCGTTCCGGCGGACAGCCGTCCGCCGCAGTTGAGCACGTCACGGGTGCGCAGTCCCTCATCCGCTCTCTCGAAGAGGTGGGGTGTGACACCGTGTTCGGTATTCCGGGTGGTGCCATCCTTCCGGCGTACGACCCGATGATGGACAGCACCCGGGTGCGTCACATCCTGGTGCGGCACGAGCAGGGTGCGGGTCATGCCGCGACCGGTTACGCGCAGGCCACGGGCAGGGTCGGGGTCTGTATGGCGACCTCCGGTCCGGGTGCCACGAACCTGGTGACGCCGATCGCGGACGCGCACATGGACTCGGTTCCGCTGGTCGCGATCACCGGCCAGGTCTCGTCGAAGGCGATCGGTACGGACGCCTTCCAGGAGGCGGACATCGTCGGCATCACGATGCCGATCACCAAGCACAACTTCCTGGTGACCAGGGCCGAGGACATTCCGAAGACGATCGCGGAGGCGTTCCACATCGCTTCCACGGGCCGTCCGGGTCCGGTCCTGGTGGACATCGCCAAGGACGCCCTGCAGGCGAAGACGGTCTTCACCTGGCCGCCGAGCCTGGACCTGCCGGGCTACCGGCCGGTGACGAAGCCGCATGCGAAGCAGATCCGTGAGGCGGCGAAGCTGATCTGCCAGGCCAAGCGTCCGGTGCTGTATGTCGGCGGCGGTGTGATGAAGTCCGGGGCGACGGCCGAGCTGAAGGTGCTGGCGGAGCTGACGGGTGTGCCGGTCACGACGACGCTGATGGCGTTGGGTTCGTTCCCCGACAGCCATCCGCTGCATGTGGGGATGCCGGGTATGCACGGTGCGGTGACGGCGGTGACGGCGTTGCAGAAGTCGGACCTGCTGATCGCGCTGGGGACTCGTTTCGATGACCGGGTGACGGGCAAGCTGGACAGTTTCGCGCCGTTCGCGAAGGTCATCCACGCGGACATCGATCCGGCGGAGATCGGCAAGAACCGGGAGGTCGACGTCCCGATCGTGGGTGATGCGCGTGAGGTGATCGCGGATCTGATCCAGGCGGTCCAGGCGGAGCACACCGAGGGGCATGCGGGGGACTACTCGGCCTGGTGGAAGGACCTCAACCGCTGGCGCGAGACCTACCCGCTCGGCTACGAAACCCCCGCCGACGGCATGCTCTCGCCGCAGCAGGTCATCCAGCGCATCGGTGAGCTCGCCCCGGAGCACACCATCTACGCGGCCGGCGTCGGCCAGCACCAGATGTGGGCCTCACACTTCGTCAACTACGAGGAGCCCCGTACCTGGCTGAACTCCGGCGGTGCCGGAACCATGGGCTATGCGGTTCCGGCCGCGATGGGTGCCAAGGTGGGCCGGCCGGAGCGCACGGTGTGGGCGATCGACGGTGACGGCTGTTTCCAGATGACCAATCAGGAGCTGGTCACCTGTGCGCTGAACAACATCCCGATCAAGGTCGCGATCATCAACAACGGTGCGCTGGGGATGGTCCGCCAGTGGCAGACCCTCTTCTACAACCAGCGCTACTCCAACACCGTGCTGCACGCCGACGAGACCGGTCACGAGACGGTCGGCTCCCAGCTCGGCGAGTCCACCGCCCCCCGCAAGGGCACCCGCGTCCCCGACTTCGTCAAGCTGTCCGAGGCCATGGGCTGCGTGGCGCTGCGCTGCGAGGACCCCGCGGACCTGGACAAGGTCATCGCCGAGGCCAACGCGATCAACGACCGCACGGTCGTCATCGACTTCATCGTCCACGAGGACGCCATGGTGTGGCCGATGGTCGCCGCCGGCACCTCCAACGACGAGGTCATGGCAGCCCGGGGCGTCCGCCCCGACTTCGGCGACAACGAAGACGACTGAGCCGAGAGAGCCTGAGAGAGAGAACGACTCACATGTCCAAGCACACGCTCTCCGTCCTGGTCGAGAACACGCCCGGCATCCTGGCCCGGATCGCCGCGCTGTTCTCCCGCCGCGGGTTCAACATCGACTCCCTCGCGGTCGGCGTCACCGAGCACCCCGACATCTCCCGCATCACCATCGTCGTGAATGTCGAGGACCTCCCGCTGGAGCAGGTGACCAAGCAGCTCAACAAGCTGGTCAACGTGCTCAAGATCGTCGAGCTGGAGCCGCACAACGCGATCGAGCGCGAACTCGTTCTGGTGAAGGTCCGGGCCGACAACGAGACCCGCTCCCAGATCATCGAGATCGTCCAGCTGTTCCGCGCCAAGACGGTCGACGTCTCCCCGGAGGCCGTCACCATCGAGGCGACCGGCGGATCCGACAAGCTCGGCGCGATGCTCAAGATGCTGGAGCCCTTCGGCATCAAGGAGCTCGTGCAGTCCGGCACGATCGCCATAGGGCGTGGCGGACGGTCCATCACGGACCGCAGCCTGCGCGCCCTCGACCGCAGCGCCTGAGCCGGGCGTTCGGCCCGAGCGCCCGATCGAAGAGCCTGACCGGCACCGCCCCGTCGCGTTGCCTCTCGCATGGCGAGACCAAGAAACTTCCTCTACGTTCCCCGCCGTACGGTGGGAGCAACACCAGCGCACCAAGGAGATATCCCAGTGGCCGAGCTGTTCTACGAGAACGACGCCGACCTGTCCATCATCCAGGGCCGCAAGGTCGCTGTCATCGGCTACGGCAGCCAGGGCCACGCCCACGCGCTGTCGCTGCGTGACTCGGGTGTGGACGTCAAGGTCGGTCTGAAGGAGGGCTCGAAGTCCAAGGCGAAGGCCGAGGAGCAGGGCCTGACGGTCGTCCCGGTGGCCGAGGCCGCCGAGTGGGCCGACGTCATCATGATCCTGACCCCGGACCCGCTGCAGGCCGAGATCTACGAGGAGTCCATCAAGGACCACCTCAAGGACGGCGACGCGCTCTTCTTCGGCCACGGCTTCAACGTCCGCTACGGCTTCATCAAGCCCCCGGCCAACGTGGACGTCGCCCTGGTCGCTCCCAAGGGCCCGGGCCACCTGGTCCGCCGCCAGTACGAGGAAGGCCGCGGCGTGCCCTGCATCGCCGCCGTCGAGCAGGACCACTCCGGCAACGCCTTCGCCCTCGCCCTCTCCTACGCGGCCGGTATCGGCGGCACGCGGGCCGGCGTCATCAAGACCACCTTCACCGAGGAGACCGAGACCGACCTGTTCGGCGAGCAGGCGGTCCTGTGCGGTGGCGCCTCCGCGCTGGTCAAGGCCGGTTTCGAGACGCTGACCGAGGCGGGTTACCAGCCGGAGATCGCGTACTTCGAGTGCCTGCACGAGCTGAAGCTGATCGTGGACCTGATGTACGAGGGCGGTCTGGAGAAGATGCGCTGGTCGGTGTCGGAGACCGCCGAGTGGGGCGACTACATCACCGGCCCCCGCATCATCACCGACGCCACCAAGGCCGAGATGAAGAAGGTCCTCGCGGAGATCCAGAGCGGTGAGTTCGCGAACACCTGGATGGCCGAGTACAAGGCCGGCCTGCCGAAGTACAACGAGTACAAGAAGGCCGACTCGGAGCACCTGCTGGAGACGACCGGCAAGAAGCTCCGCAAGCTCATGAGCTGGGTCGACAGCGACGAGAGCTGATCCGTACGGGGGGTCGGGACGGTACGCCGTCCCGATCCCCCTCGGGCCGCTTGTCCACCCCGGCCAACCCCGGACGGGTGATCCTTCCGTACAGGCGGAATCCCGGTCCGGCTGCACCACTAGACTGCTGAATACAACGCGTCAGGCCCACAGTGTCGTGCGTCTTCCACGCGGCTACCCCCTCCACCGCCTGCGGCCGTCGGGACGGCCGTCCGCACTGGACTTGTGAGGACCCACGTGAGCTCGAAACCTGTCGTACTCATCGCCGAAGAGCTGTCGCCCGCCACCGTCGAGGCGCTCGGCCCGGACTTCGAGATCCGGCACTGCAACGGCGCCGACCGCGCGGAGCTGCTCCCCG
Source organism: Streptomyces sp. NPDC044571 (assembly GCF_040647115.1). Classification (NCBI taxonomy): domain Bacteria; kingdom Bacillati; phylum Actinomycetota; class Actinomycetes; order Kitasatosporales; family Streptomycetaceae; genus Streptomyces; species Streptomyces sp. NPDC044571. The sequence goes on along the minus strand of NZ_JBEZBN010000022.1, from coordinate 29,370 downwards.
CGATCGTGGACGTCGACGCCATCCTGGTGCGCTCCGCGACCAAGGTAGACGCGGAGGCCATCGCGGCCGCCAGGAAGCTGAAGGTGGTCGCCCGCGCCGGCGTCGGCCTGGACAACGTCGACGTCTCGTCCGCGACCAAGGCCGGCGTGATGGTCGTGAACGCCCCGACCTCCAACATCGTCACCGCCGCCGAGCTCGCCTGCGGCCTGCTCGTCGCCTCCGCCCGCAACATTCCGCAGGCCAACACCGCCCTGAAGAACGGCGAGTGGAAGCGGAACAAGTACACGGGCGTCGAGCTCAGCGAGAAGACCCTCGGTGTCGTCGGCCTCGGCCGCATCGGCGTCCTGGTGGCCCAGCGCATGTCGGCCTTCGGGATGAAGATCGTCGCCTACGACCCCTACGTACAGCCCGCGCGTGCCGCCCAGATGGGCGTCAAGATGCTGGCGCTGGACGAGCTGCTGGAGGTCGCCGACTTCATCACGGTGCACCTGCCCAAGACCCCCGAGACCCTCGGTCTCATCGGGGACGAGGCCCTGCACAAGGTGAAGCCGTCCGTCCGCATCGTCAACGCCGCCCGCGGCGGGATCGTGGACGAGGCCGCGCTGTACTCGGCGATCAAGGAGGGCCGGGTCGCCGGCGCCGGCCTCGACGTCTACGCGAAGGAGCCCTGCACGGACTCCCCGCTCTTCGAGCTCGACCAGGTCGTCTGCACCCCGCACCTCGGCGCGTCCACGGACGAGGCCCAGGAGAAGGCCGGCATCGCCGTCGCCAGGTCCGTGCGCCTCGCGCTCGCCGGCGAACTGGTGCCGGACGCGGTCAACGTCCAGGGCGGCGTCATCGCCGAGGACGTCCGTCCCGGCCTGCCGCTCGCCGAGAAGCTCGGCCGCATCTTCACCGCCCTCGCGGGCGAGGTCGCGGTCCGCCTCGACGTCGAGGTCTGCGGCGAGATCACCCAGCACGACGTCAAGGTGCTGGAGCTCTCCGCCCTCAAGGGCGTCTTCGAGGACGTCGTCGACGAGACGGTCTCCTACGTCAACGCCCCGCTGTTCGCGCAGGAGCGCGGTGTCGAGGTGCGCCTGACCACCAGCTCGGAGTCCCCGGACCACCGCAACGTGGTGACCGTACGCGGCACCCTGGCCGACGGGCAGGAGGTCTCGGTCTCCGGCACGCTCGCGGGCCCGAAGCACCTCCAGAAGATCGTCGGCATCGGCGAGTACGACGTGGACCTGGCGCTCGCCGACCAGATGCTGGTGCTCCGCTACACCGACCGCCCGGGCGTGGTCGGCACCGTCGGCCGCATCCTCGGCGAGGCCGGTCTGAACATCGCCGGCATGCAGGTCGCCCGCGCCGAAGAGGGCGGCGAGGCGCTCGGCGTGCTCACCGTCGACGCCGAGGTGCCGGTGAACGTGGTCGCGGAGATCTCCGCCGAGATCGGCGCCGTCTCGGCGCGTACGGTCAGCCTCACCTGATGGCCGGCCCCGCCTGACCATTCGGGCGACAGCTGCGCCAGGATCGCGAGAAGGGCCCGGGGGCAGACCCCGGGCCCTTCTCGCGTTCCCGTACGGCGGTCAGACCGTGACGGCCGCGATCTCCTCGGCCTGTTCCCCGGGGCCGGCGGCCGGGGTGGCCGCCGCCCGCATCAGGGCCACGGCCAGCCCACCGGCCGTGACCAGCAGGGCCGCGCCGCCCCAGGCCGCGTACTGCATGCCGTGGACGAAGGCGCCCCGGGCCAGGTCCAGCACCTGCCCGCCCGCCTCGCCACCGAGCTGCCGGGCGGTGGCGACCGCGCCGCCCAGGGTCTCCCGTACGGCCGCGGGTTCGGTCCCGGCCAGGTCGCTGCGGTAGACGGCGGTGCCGAGGCTGCCGAGGACCGCCATGCCCAGCGCCCCGCCGAACTCCGAACCCGTCTCCAGCAAGGAGGCGGCAGAACCGGCCTTCTCGGCCGGGGCAGCCCCCAGGGCCATGTCGGAGACCAGCGACAGGACGACGACCAGGCCCGATGACAGCACCCCGGCGCCGACGAGCAGCAGCCGCAGGGAGTCGGATCCGACCAGGCTGATCAGGGTGAATCCGGCGGCGCCGATGAGGAAGCCGCCGCCGATGACGTAGGCGCGGTCGACGGTGCGGGCGAGGACGCCGGCGAGGGGGGCGGCAGCGCCGATGGCGACCGACGGGGCAAGGCTCCACAGGGCGGCCTCCAGGGTGCCCATGCCGAGCACCGACTGCAGGTACTGGGTGGTGAAGTAGGCCGAGCCCATGATGGCGAAGGCCGCGATGGTGTTCAGGAGGATGCCGGCGCCGAAGCCGCGGTTGCGGAACAGGACCCGGCTGACCATGGCGTCGTCACGGGTGCGTTGGCGGCGGACGAAGACGAACCCGACGAGCAGGCCGAGTGCGATGCAGGCGCCGCGGACGGGGGACCACCCCTCGGCGGCGATCTCCTTCAGCCCGTACACGACGGGGAGCACGCTGCCCATGGACAGCGGCACGCTCAGCAGGTCGAAGCGGCCGGGCGCCGGGTCCTTGAACTCGGGCACCAGCACGGGAACGAGGGTCAGCAGGAGCAGCATGGCGGGCACGTTGACCAGGAAGATGGAGCCCCACCAGAAGTGGTCCAGCATCACGCCGCTCATCACGGAGCCGAGTGCGATGCCGCCGGTCATGGCGGCGGACCAGATGCCGATGGCCCGGCCGCGCTGCGCGGCGTCCTGGAAGAGGTTGCGGACGAGGCCCAGCGTGGACGGCATCAGGGTCGCGCCGCCGATGCCGAGCAGGACGCGGGCCAGGATCAGCAGTTCGGCGCTCGGGGCGTAGGCGGCGAGCGTGGAGGCGAGTCCGAAGGCAGCCGCCCCGATCAGCAGCAGTTTCCGCCGTCCGATCCGGTCACCGAGCGAACCCATGGTGATGAGCAGTCCGGCGAGGGCGAAGGCGTAGCTGTCGAAGATCCAGAGCTGCTGGGTGGCGCTCGGGTCGAGCTCCCGGGTGATCGCCGGGATGGCGAAGTAGAGGACGGAGACGTCCATCGAGACCAGCAGCAGCGGCAGGAGGAGAACGGTGAAGGCGATCCATTCCCGGCGGCCGGCGAGACGTGCGGCGGAGTTCGTCATGGGCAGGACGGTACAAGCCGTGTATACGATTGTCTAGTACGCTCGTATAGAACTCTCGTCTAGGACGGTTGTCTTGATACCGTGGCGGCATGGGACATCGTGAGGATCTGCTCGCAGGCGCCAAGCAGTGCTTGGTCGACAAGGGGTTCGTGCGCACCACGGCGCGCGACATCGTGAAGGCTTCCGGCACCAATCTGGCGTCGATCGGCTATCACTACGGTTCGAAGGACGCCCTGCTCACCCAGGCCTTCATCGAGCTCATCCAGGAATGGGGGGAGGGTTTCCAGAGTGGTCTGGGCGGCGAGGGCGGTTCGCTGGAGCGCTTCCGCGCGGTCTGGGACGGGGTCCTGTCGCAGAAGGAGAGCGCAGGGCCGATCTGGTCGGCCAGCCTGGAGGTGGCGCTGAGCGGGGACCGGTTGCCCGATCTGCGGAGCATGCTCGCGGCCTCCCAGGTGGAGGGGCGCAAGGGCATGATCGCGATGTTCACCGGACGGCCCGAGGAGGAGCTGACGGAACGGGACGTCCGCACCCTGGGCACCTTCTACCAGGCGCTGCTGAACGGCCTGATGATCCAGTGGCTGTTCGATCCGGAGTCGGCCGCCACGCCGGAGGAGTTCACGGAGGGCATGCGGCAGGCGGCGCAGGCACTGACGGGACCTCAGGGGGAGCCGGACCCGGCCGCGCAGTAGGCGGACGCAGCAGGCGGACGCGGGGACCGGGTCGGCGTCGGGGCCGCACCCCCGCGTGGGCGGCCCCGGATTCCCCTCAGGCCAGGCGGGCGGACTTGAGCGCCATGTGGAGCAGCAGGCGGTCCTCGCCTTCGTCCAGATCGAGGCCGGTCAGCTGCTCCACCCGGTTCAGGCGGTAGTACAGGGTCTGGCGGTGGACGCCGAGGGCCGCCGCCGCCCGGCCCGCCTGGCCCGCGCAGTCCAGGAAGACCTCGGCGGTACGGGCCAGTTCCCGGTGCGCGGGGGCCAGCAGGGCCCGCGCGGCCGGGTCGTCCACCGGTTCGCCGGCCGCGAGCACCGCCAGCATCCGGTACGGGCCGATCTCCGACCACCGCGCCACCGGACCGAGGCGGGACTGCGCCGCGGAGGCCCGCGCTGCCGCCGAGGCCTGGGCCCAGGCGTCGGAGAGCTCCGCCAGTCCCCTGCAGGGCTCGGCGATGCCGGCGGTCGGCGCGGTAGGCGGGGCCCCCGCCGGGGCGGACGGCCCGAGCAGCCGGGTCGCCGCGGTCACGGCAGGGGCCAGGACGTCCGCCGAGCGCAGCCGGACCAGCACGGCGAGCGCCTGCCCGGCCTCCGGCCCGCCCGCCGGCCCCGCCGCCGACGGCCCGACTCCGCCGCCGGCCCCGGCCGCTGCCCGCGCCCCGGACCCCGGCCGCGCGACCGCCCCGGAGCCGCCGCGCGCGACGGCCCGGGCTCCGGCTGCGGCCCCCGATCCGCCGACGGCCCCCGCCCCGGCAGGGGCTCCGGTGGCCGGACCGCGGGCCGGCTGGGCCTCGTGCGCGCGCCCGCGCCACGGGACCAGTGATACCGCCGCCGCCCCCGGGACCGACGCCGGAGCCTCCCCGGACCACGGCGCCACACACACCACCGTGTGCAGCCCGTCCGCCCCCGGGCCCAGCGCCAGCCGCAGCGCCGCCACCGCCATGTCGTGCTGCCATCCGCGCCCGGCGGTGAGCACGGCCCGGAACTCGCGGGACAGGTCCGCCCCCGCCTTCGCCTCCTCGGCGAGCAGGATCCCGATCCGCTCGGCCACCTCCATGGCCGCGGCCAGGGCCTCCGGCCCGGGGCCCGGCTCCCGGTCGAGCAGCCACACGTACCCCTGGACGATCCCGCGGTACCGCACGGGCAGGCAGATCCGCCCCCGGAAGACCCCCGCATCGGGCGCCGCGGGGATCCGCACCGGCCCGGTGGCGCGGGCGATGCCGAAGCCCTCGAACCAGGCCCGCACGGCCGCCGTCGACTGGCGGGTCAGGATGGAGCGGGTCCGCACCGGGTCCATCGCCAGATCGTCGTCGCTGTCGTGTGCGCCGAAGGCGATGAGGCGGAAGTCCCGGTTCTCCAGCGTCGCCGGGGCGCCGAGCAGCGCCGAGATCTCGTCCACCAGGTCCTGGTAATCGCCCTTCACCCGGATATTCTCCCACCCCGCGGCCGCGTCTTCAGACATGTGTATGAGGTCGCCGGCACGGATGCGTGACAGCTGTCGATGGCAGAGGATCGTCTCGATCCCTAGGTTTCACGGTGGTTTTACATGCGTTTTCCTTACGGCCCCCGGCCACCCCCGCGGGAACCGTATGCCTGCTTCTGCCACCTGTTGGAGGTGCCCCGTGCTGGGTCCCGCGATCCTTGCCGCTTCTCGCAGCGAGAAGATGCGCCGCATCGTCTCCGCCGCCCCGGTGACCAAGCCCGTGGTGAACCGGTTCATCCCCGGTGAGACGGTCGACGAGGTCATCCCGATCGTCCGGGACCTCACGCAGAAGGGCCTGGAGGTCACCCTCGACGTGGTGGGCGAGGACATCACCACCGTGGAGCAGTCCCACGCCGCGCGTGACGCCTACCTGGAGCTCATCGAGCGCCTCGCCGACCTGGGCCTGGGTGAGAAGGCCGAGATGTCGGTCAAGCTGTCGATGTTCGGCCAGGCGCTGGAGGGCGGCCACGAGCTCGCGCTCGCCAACGTCCGCCCGGTCGTCGAGGCCGCCGCCGCGATCGGCACCACGGTCACGCTGGACGCCGAGGACCACACCACCCTCGACTCGATGTTCGCGATCCACGAGGAACTGCGCCGGGACTTCCCGCAGACCGGCTGCGTGATCCAGGCGTACCTCTTCCGCACGGAGGCCGACGCCCGCCGCCTGGCCGCCGCCGGAAGCCGCGTCCGGATCGTGAAGGGCGCGTACAAGGAGCCCGCCGAGGTCGCCTACCAGGACAAGACCGAGATCGACAAGGCGTACGTCCGCATCCTGAAGACCCTCATGGACGGCGAGGGCTACCCGATGATCGGGTCCCACGACCCGCGCCTGATCGCCATCGGACAGGAGCTCGCCCGCAAGGCCGGGCGCAAACTGGACGAGTACGAGTTCCAGATGCTGTACGGCATCCGCAGCGAGGAGCACCTGCGGCTGGCCGCCGAGGGACACCGCATGCGCGTCTACACCGCGTACGGGACGGACTGGTACGGCTACTTCATGCGGCGCCTCGCGGAGAAGCCCGCCAACCTGCTCTTCTTCCTCCGCTCGATGATCACCAAGAACTAGGTCCGAAGAACAAGGTCAAGGAGTTACCAGACCCATGGATGCTGTGACCCAGGTCCCCGCCCCGGTCAACGAGCCGGTCCACTCGTACGCCCCCGGCAGCGCCGAGCGCGTGCGGCTCGAAGAGCAGCTCAAGCAGCTGTCCGAGAACCCGATCGACCTGCCCATGACGATCAACGGCGTGAAGCGGATGGGCGGCGGTGAGCGCTTCGACGTGGTCCAGCCGCACGACCACAAGTCCGTGCTCGGCACCTTCGCCAACGCCACCCAGGCCGACGCGCAGGACGCCATCGACGCCGCCCTGGCCGCCGCCCCGGCCTGGCGCTCGATGTCCTTCGACGACCGCGCGGCGATCATCCTGCGCGCCGCCGAGCTGCTGTCCGGCCCGTGGCGCGAGAAGATGGCCGCCTCGACGATGCTGGGCCAGTCGAAGACCGCGCAGCAGGCCGAGATCGACACCCCGTGCGAGCTCGTCGACTTCTGGCGCTTCAACGTGCACTTCGCCCGCCAGATCCTGGCCGAGCAGCCGGTCGCGAACTCCGCCGGCGTGTGGAACCGCAGCGACCACCGCCCGCTGGAGGGCTTCGTCTACGCGATCACGCCGTTCAACTTCACGGCCATCGCCGGCAACCTGCCGACCGCCCCCGCCCTCATGGGCAACGTGGTCGTCTGGAAGCCGTCCCCGACGCAGACCCACTCCGCCGTCCTCCTGATGGAGCTGCTGGAGGAGGCCGGCCTGCCGAAGGGCGTCATCAACCTGGTGACGGGCGACGGCATCGCCGTCTCCGAGGTGGCCCTGAACCACCCCGAGCTGGCGGGCATCCACTTCACCGGCTCGACCAAGACCTTCCAGTACCTGTGGAAGACGGTCGGCAACAACATCGAGAAGTACAAGTCCTACCCGCGCCTGGTCGGCGAGACCGGCGGCAAGGACTTCGTCGTCGCGCACCCCTCCGCGGACCGCGCGGTCCTGAAGACGGCGCTGACCCGCGGCTCGTTCGAGTTCCAGGGCCAGAAGTGCTCGGCGTCCTCCCGCGCCTACGTCCCGGCCTCGATCTGGAACGACGGCTTCAAGGAGGCCTTCGCCGCCGAGGTCGACGGGATCGCCATGGGTGACGTCCGCGACCTGTCGAACTTCATCGGCGCCGTGATCGACGAGCGCTCGTTCGCGAAGAACAAGGCCGCCATCGACCGTGCCAAGGCCGACCCGACCTGCACGATCATCGCGGGCGGCACGTACGACGACTCGGAGGGCTATTTCGTCCGCCCGACCGTCATCGCGTGCACCGACCCGGAGAACGAGGTCTTCACGACCGAGTACTTCGGCCCGATCCTCGCCGTGTACGTCTACGAGGACGAGAAGTTCGACGAGATGCTCGCGCAGATGGAGTCCGTCTCGGCCTACGCGCTGACCGGCTCGATCATCGCCGCCGACCGCTACGCGGCCGCGGACGCGATGGAGAAGCTCCGCTTCGCGGCGGGCAACTTCTACATCAACGACAAGTCGACCGGCGCCGTCGTCGGCCAGCAGCCCTTCGGCGGCGGCCGCGCCTCGGGTACGAACGACAAGGCGGGCGCGGCGACGAACCTGCAGCGCTGGACCTCGACCCGCTCCATCAAGGAGACCCTGGTCGCGCCGACGGACTACGCCTACCCGCACATGGGCTGACCTCCACCCCACTGAGCCCCGCCCCCGTCCCGGTACCCCCAAGTCCGGAACGGGGGCGGTTCCAGTTGCCGGCCCCCCCCGGTGACCAGGTCTCAGGGGACCAGGACCACCTTGCCGAGGTTGCGCCGCTCCTCGATGATCCGGTGGGCCGCGGCGGCCTCGGCGAGCGGCAGCGTGTCGTGCACCGTGATGCGCAGCGCGCCCGCCCGGTGGAGTTCCCACTGCTCGCGCCGCCGGCGCTCGTACAGCTGCGGCTCGCCCCGGGCGATGGCCGCCATCTGGAAGCCGATCACCGAGGCGCCGCGGACCAGGAGTTCGTACGCCTCCACCGTGCCGCCGCCGGAGCTGAAGGCCACCAGGCGCCCGCCCGGCGCCAGGGCCCGGACGGCGGGGGCGAGCAGGTCGCCGCCGACCCCGTCGAGGACCACGTCGTACGGGCCCCACTGCGCGGCCTCCTCGTACAGCACGACCTCGTCGGCGCCGAGGCCGCGGACGAATCCGGCCTTGCCGGCGCTGCCGACGGCGGCGACGACCCGCCCGGCGCCGGCGGCCCTGGCGTACTGGAGGGCGTAGGTGCCGACCGCGCCGGCCGCTGCGGTGACCAGGACCGTTTCACCGGGTTCGATCCGTCCGGCCGCCTGCGCCCCGCGCGCCACCAGCCCGCTGCGGACCAGCGCGACGGCCTCGACGGCGCTCGCCCGGTCGGGGACCGGGGAAAGCATCGCAGCGTGCACGAGGGCGTGTTCGGCGTAGCCGTGCGCGAAGCAGAGCCCGGTGACGCGGTCCCCGGGGGCGAAGCCGCTGACGCCTTCCCCGAGGGCTTCGACGGTTCCGGCGACCTCGCCGCCGAGGTGGGCCGGCTCCGCGGCCTCGCGGACCTTGCGGACGGTGGGCAGGGTGACGCCGATGGCCTCCACCCGGACCAGCACCTCCCCGGGGCCGGGCACGGGGACGGCGACGTCCTCGGCGAACAGCACCTCGGGCCCGCCGTTGACCTCGTAGCGGATGCGCAGCACAGGACCTCCCCGGGACGGAATTCATTGGACGTCCCAACGATAAGCCAGATCGTGGGGAAGTCCAACGAATTCGCTAGAGTGGCGGCATGACCTCCCCTCTCGGGCACATCCAGTCCCTGCCGAGCTGGCTCGCCGGCCGCGTCGCCGCGCGGGGCCGTGGCCTGGTCGCCGAGGCGCTGGCCGCCGAGGGGCTCAAGCTCCCGCATCACGCGGTCCTCGCGGCAACGGCGGAGTACGGCCCCCTCGCCCAGGCCGACCTGGGCCGCCGCCTGGCCGTCGACCCCAAGGACCTGGTCGGGATCCTGAACCACCTGGAGTCCGCGGGGCTCGTGGTCCGCGCCCCGGACCCCGCCGACCGCCGCAAGAACGCCGTCACCGTGACACCGGCGGGCACGGCCGCGCTCGCCCGCTGCGCCGCCCTGGCGGAGGCCGCCAACGCCGAGCTCCTCGCCCCGCTCACCCCGGCCGAGCGGGACACCCTCATGGCCCTCCTGACCCGCCTCCATCAAGCCCCGTAGGCCTCGCGGCCGCCGATGGCCGCCGATGGCCGCCGATGGCCGCGGTCCGGGCGGACCGGCTCGACGCGCTCACCGCCCGCGGCTGGGCCGCCCTGGCCGGGTACGGCATACGCACCGTGGTGGAACTGCGCAACGAACGATTTCCGGCCCTTCCTGGAGCGGTTCCCGGACCGGTGGCCGCCGTCGTGCGGGCGGTCGCCGAGGCGCCGGCCGGGGGAGTGGCCTTCCACTGCGGCCTCGGCGCCGCGACGGTGGAGCGGCTGCGCGGGCGGCTGGCCCAGGGGGGCGAGGGCGAGGGGGCCCGGCGGCATTCGGGGGGACGGGCCGCCGGGCCGGGGCGGGTCAGCCCGAGATGCTGGGGGTGCCCGTTTCGATGTGGCCCGTGTAGCGGCGCGACCAGGTGCCGTCGCTGTCCGCCAGGATCGTGAAGTCGTACCAGCCGTTGCTGTAGGCCACCGCGTTGAAGTAGTCCTCCCGGGAGGAGCCCGCGGGGACCGTGTAGGTCCACGGGCCGTCCGTCCGGTAGGCATTCGAGCGGATGGTGAAGGTGACCGCGGCCGACGACCTGTTGCTCATCTTGAAGTGGACCGCGGTCTTGCCCGTGCCCGGCTCGACCGCGAAGCGGGCCGCCACCTCGATGTCCTTGCCCGCCTTCGACGCGTCGCCGATGAACCGCCGCAGGAAGCGGTTCGGCCCGTACATCGAGATGTCGTACTTGCCCGAGCCGCTGCCGAGTCCGATGTTGAAGTAGTCCGTCGACGTGGCGCCCGGGTCGACCGTGTACTGCCAGGCGGCCGTGTCGCGGTACTGGTGCGGGTGGATCGAGAAGTGCGCCGCCCGCTTCGCCTCCGCGCCCTGGTTGGTCATCGAGAACCAGGCCAGGATCTTGCCGGCCGCCCCGAACTCGAAGCGGTCCAGGTTGCCGTTCACCTGGTACGGAAGGGCCCGCGCGGGCCGGGTCCCCGGCTCCTGCGCCGGCAGCGCGTTGTCCTGCGGCGCCGGGTTGGGCAGCGGGCCGCAGGTCGACTGGCCGATCACCTTGGCGGTGGACGGCAGCCCGGACGGCACCCCGTACACGGGGTGCGCGAAGTCGAAGACGCCCGTCAGGTCGCCGACCACCCTGCGCCGCCAGGCGCTGATGTTCGGGCAGAGCGCGGGCGTGCCGAGCGCCGTCGTCCACGTCTCCATGAAGCGGAGCACCGAGGTGTGGTCGAAGACCTCCGAGCTGACCCAGCCGCCGCGCGTCCAGGGGGACATGACCAGCATCGGCACCCGGAAGCCGAGTCCGATCGGCACGCCGTCGATGTACTCGCCCGGGGTGCCCGGCGGGGCGACCGGCGGCGCGACGTGGTCGAAGAAGCCGTCGTTCTCGTCGTAGTTGAGGAAGAGGACGGTGGAGTCGAAGACCTCCGGGTTCGCGGAGAGCGCCCGGTAGACCAGGTCCACGAAGTGCGCGCCGTCGCCGGGCGGGGCGTACGGGTGCTCCGAGAAGGCCTCGTTCGCCACGACCCAGGAGACCTGCGGCAGCGTGCCGGCGACGACGTCCGCGCGGATCGCGGCCGCGATGTCGTCGGGGGTGGAGCCGGTGGTCCGCGGGACGGAGCCCATGCCGCGGTCCCACAGCGGATCGCCGGGGGCCGCGTCCGTGAACTTCTTGAAGTAGGCCAGACCGTTGTCCCCGTAGTTGTCCTGGGCGTTCTGGTACACCTTCCAGCTCAGGCCGGCCCGCTGGAGGGCCTCGGCGTACGTCTCCCAGGTCAGCCCGGACTCGTCGCCGCCGTCCTTGCTCCCCGCGTCGACCTTGCCGCTCCACAGGAAGGTGCGGTTCGGGCCGGTCGCGCTCAGCGTCGAGCAGAAGTACGCGTCGCAGATCGTGTAGTTGTCGGCGAGCCCGTAGTGGAAGGGAATGTCGCCCCGGTCCAGGTAGCCGAGCGTGCGGGTGTTGCCCACCGCGAGGACCCAGTTGTCCATCCGGCCCTTGTTCCAGGCGGCGTGCTGCGAGGTCCAGCTGTGCGGCAGGTCCCCGTTGCACTGCGCCAGGGTCTCGCCGTCCACCCCGCCGGCGGGCGGGGTCGCGGAGAGCTTCCACGGGTAGTGGCGGCCGCCCCAGTTGGGCTGGTTGAAGGCGCCCCAGCCGCCCGGGATGTTGCCTGCGGCGCGGTCGCCGAACCCGCGTACACCCTTCAGCCTGCCGAAGTAGTGGTCGAAACTGCGGTTCTCCTGCATGAGGATCACCACGTGCTTCACATCGGTGATCGTGCCGGTCGCGGCCGCCGCGGCCGCCGAAGCCGGTGCGATCGCGGGCAGTGCCGCCCCGGCCACCAGCCCGGCGCCGATTCCCACGAACCCTCTGCGGCTGATCGGTGTCACTGGCTACTCGCCTCCAACTCAAGTGCCCGGTCGGCACATTGACGCACAGAGTGACGGGCGCCGGGCCAAAGGTCTACATCCGTGCGGCAAGGAGTCGGTGAACACCGGGGTGGCGGGAATCAATCCCCGACGCGGACCAGCATCTTGCCCAGGTTGTCCCCTCGGAGCATGCCCAGAAATGCCTCCACGGTGTGATCGAATCCCTGCACAACGGTGGTGTCGGTGCCGATGCGGCCACTGCGCAGATGGGGCACGAGGAAGTCCTCCAGCTCGTCCTGGAGATTGGTGTGATTGCGAACCAATACCCCTTCCATGCGCAGCGACTTGTGTACGACCTCGAAGAGGTTGCGCGGGGCGGCCGGGGAGCGGTCCCCGTTGTACATCGAGATCGCGCCGACCCAGGCGATGCGCCCGTACTCCCGCAGCGCGTCGATCGCGCCCTCCAGGTGGTCCCCGCCCACGTTGTCCACGTACACGTCGATGCCCTCCGGCGCGGCCTTCGCCAGCTGCTCGCCGACCGGGCCGTCGTGGTAGTCGAAGGCCGCGTCGAAGCCGAGGACCTCGGTGAGGTGGCGGACCTTCGCCGCCGACCCCGCGCTGCCGATGATCCGGCGCGCCCCCAGCAGGCGTGCGATGTGCCCGGTCGCGGTGCCGACCCCGCCCGCCGCGGCGGAGACGAAGAGGTCCTCCCCCTCCCGGAGCCGGGCGGTCCGGGTCAGGGCGGCGTACGCGGTCAGGCCGGTGCCGCCCAGGATGCTCAGGTACGCCTCCAAGGGGACGCCCTCGTGGCCGCGGAGCCTGCGGGTGCCGTCCACGCCCAGGGTGACGAGCGCGTGCGTACGCCAGCCCTCGCGGTGGAAGACCAGGTCGCCCTCGCGCAGCCCGGGGTCCCGGGAGGCGAGGACCCGGCCCACGGCCCGGCCCTCCAGCGGGGTGTTCAGCTCGAAGCCGCCTTCGCCGCCGTCCATCAGCCCGCGGTGGTAGGGGTCCACCGAGAGCAGCAGGTTCTCCACCAGGGCGGTGCCCGGGGCGGGGGAGGGGACCGGGGCGGAGACGCAGGCGAAGTCGGTGGCGGCGGGGAAGCCGGTGGGGCGGGCGATCTGGTGGACGGCGAAAGCGGTGTTCTCGGTCATGGCGAGGACGTTAGGAAGGAATCAAGGGGCCGGGCAGAGGGTTGGGCTCATGGAAGCCGCACACGTATGAAACCTGCTCATAGAACGAGGTGAGGGCCGCCGTGGCCGAGCTCGCTCCGCATGAACTCCGGGTTCTGGTCGCCGTCTGCGAGACCGGCTCCTTCTCGGCGGCGGCCGCCCGCCTCGGCCTCACCCAGTCGGCCGTCTCGCACTCCGTGCGCGGCAGCGAGGCCAAGGTGGGCGCCGTGCTCTTCGAGCGCGGGCGCACTGGGGCCTCGCCCACCCCGGCGGGGGAGCGGGCCGTCGCCCTCGCCCGCCGGATCCTGCGGCTGTACGAGGTCCTCGGCGCGGAGGTCCGCGGCGCGGCCGGCGGCTCCGCCGGGGCCGTGGCCGGGGTGCTGCGCATCGCCGCGTTCCGCAGTGCGGCCCTGCACCTGCTGCCCCCGGCCCTGGAGCGGCTGACCGCCCGGCACCCCGGCATCCGCCCCGAGGTCCGGGTGGTGCGCGAGCTCGGTGCCGGCACCGCCGGGGAGGTGGCCGCGGGCCGCGCCGACCTCGGCATCGCCACCCTGAGCTCCCGTGGGGACGAAGCGGAGGCCGGGGCCGCCGGACTGCTGACGGGGGTGCTCGCCGAGGAGGCGTACGCCCTGGTCCACCCGGTCGGCCACCCGGATCCGAAGTCACTGCCGCTGCTGGACTGGGACGAGAACTGCGGCTCGTACACCCGGGCGTGGTGGCAGGCCCAGGACTGGATCCCGGGGGCCACGGTCAAGGCCGAGGACGATGCCATGGTGCTCACCATGGTGGGACGCGGGCTCGGTATGGCGATCCTGCCGGAACTCTCGCTGCGCGAGGCCGGTGACACCGTGCAGATCACTGATCTGGGTCCTGCGAGGCCGGTGAGGCGCGTGGGATACGTCACCACACCGGAATCCGCCGCGACCCTCGCCGTACGGGCTCTGATCAGGGAACTACGCTCCGAACAGCACTGAAACGGACCCTCGGCCCGACCTCTTCCGCGGGCTTCGGCGTCTCAGATAGTAGGAAGCCCAAGTAATTGCGGAGACATACAGCGCGAGCTGCCCTAGCTTTGTAGGAGCCGAACGTCTCGCTGATCCGGCGAATGGCGGCCGATGGCGCGCGCCCCTGGCAGGCAACCCCTGCGGCGCACCCGCCCCCGCCCCTTCCGGCGCCTTGAAGGAACCCCTCATCCGTGGCCCCGCCACGCCGTGATCTCAAGGAGTCGATCACCATGACCGCACGCACCGCAGCCCGCCGCGTCCGCCACTCCTCCTCCGCTGACGCCGACCGCAAGAACGCCGCCGCCGCCCTCCAGCGCGCCCTGGACCGCCGGGACAACGGCGGATCCACCGGCCACTGACGCCGCCCCCCCAGCCGGCCCAGGACATATTGCGTCCAGATGGTGGACGCAATATGTCTGAGGGCTGGGACACGGAGTACGGTTCCGCCATGTCGACCAGCATCAATCTCGCAGTGATCCCCGGTGATGGCATCGGCCAGGAAGTCGTGGCTCAGGGCCTCAAGGTCCTTACCGCGGTCCTGCCCCAGGATGTGAAGCTGGAGACCAAGCAGTACGACCTCGGTGCCCAGCGCTGGCACCGCACCGGCGAAACCCTCCCGGACGCGGAGCTGGAGGCGCTGGGGCACCACGACGCGATCCTGCTGGGCGCCATCGGCGACCCGTCGGTCCCGTCGGGCGTGCTGGAGCGCGGCCTGCTGCTCAAGCTCCGCTTCGCCTTCGACCACTTCATCAACCTGCGCCCCTCGAAGCTCTTCCCGAACACGGCCACCCCGCTCGCCGGCCGTCCGGAGATCGACTTCGTCGTGGTCCGCGAGGGCACCGAAGGCCCGTACACCGGCAACGGCGGCAGCCTGCGCACCGGCACCCCCGCCGAGGTGGCCACCGAGGTCAGCATCAACACCGCGTACGGCGTGGAGCGCGTCGTCCGCGACGCGTACGAGCGGGCCAATGCCCGCCCCCGCAAGAAGCTGACGCTGGTCCACAAGAACAACGTCCTCGTGTACGCGGGCCACCTGTGGAAGAACATCTTCGACAAGGTCGGCCAGGAGTACCCCGAGGTCACCACCGACTACCTGCACGTCGACGCCGCGACGATCTTCTTCGTCACGCAGCCCGAGCGCTTCGACGTCATCGTCACCGACAACCTCTTCGGTGACATCCTCACCGACCTGGCCGCCGCCGTGACCGGCGGAATCGGCCTGGCCGCCTCCGGGAACATCAACCCGACCGGCGCCTTCCCGTCCATGTTCGAGCCCGTCCACGGCTCCGCCCCGGACATCGCGGGCACCGGCAAGGCCGACCCGACCGCGACGATCCTGTCCGTCGCCCTCCTGCTGCGCCACCTGGGCCACGAGGCCGAGGCCGCCCGCATCGAGGACGCGGTCTCCGCCGACCTGGCGGAGCGCGACGGCACCTTCCGCTCCACCGACCAGATCGGCGACGCGCTCGCCGCTCGGGTAGCCGGCTGACCCGGCAGCTCCACCTCAGGAAGCCGCCGGGTCGCGCGACCGACGCCCCCGGCGGCTTTTCCTGTACGGCCCCGGGTGCCACCATCTCCCCTGGGCCGCATTCTCCCCGTTTCACCGCAGCGAGGCCTCGCGTGATAATCGAACGCGAGGCCGCGGAATGCGGGGATGCTCGGACGTCCTAGTACGCCGTGAGCGCGGTCCGCCATACACAACCGGTGAAGGACAAGCACTCATGACGACGCCCACGATCGAGCTCAAGCCCTCCTCGACTCCGCTGTCCGACGCGGAGCGCGAGGCGATCCTGGCCAGCCCCGGCTTCGGCCGCCACTTCACCGACCACATGGTGACGATCAAGTGGACCGAGGGCCGCGGCTGGCACGACGCCGAGCTGGTCCCGTACGCGCCGCTGTCGATCGACCCGGCGAACATGACCCTGCACTACGCGCAGACGATCTTCGAGGGCCTGAAGGCCTACCGCCAGCCCGACGGCACCGTCGCCACCTTCCGCCCGCAGGCCAACGCCGAGCGCTTCCAGGCCTCCGCCCGCCGGATGGCGATGCCGGAGCTGCCGACCGAGCTGTTCATCGAGGCCTGCGACGCGCTCATCAAGCAGGACAGCGCCTGGGTGCCCTCCTCCGGCGAGGCCTCCCTGTACCTGCGCCCGTTCATGTTCGCGTCCGAGGTCGGCCTGGGCGTCCGCCCGGCCAACGAGTTCCTGTTCATGGTCGTCGCCTCGCCCGCGGGTGCGTACTTCCCCGGCGGCGTGAAGCCCGTCTCCGTCTGGCTGTCCGAGGAGTACGTCCGCGCCGTCAAGGGCGGTACGGGCGCGGCCAAGACCGGCGGCAACTACGCGGCCTCCCTCGTCGCCCAGGCCGAGGCCGCCTCGCACGGCTGCGACCAGGTGGTCTGGCTCGACGCCGTCGAGCGCCGCTGGATCGAGGAGATGGGCGGCATGAACCTGTACTTCGTGTACGGCGACCGCATCGTCACCCCGGAGCTGACCGGCTCGCTGCTGCCCGGCATCACCCGCGACTCCCTCCTCACCATCGCCCGCGACCTCGGCTACACCGCCGAGGAGGGACGTATCTCCACCGAGGACTGGAAGCGCGACAACGAGAACGGCACCCTGACCGAGGTGTTCGCCTGCGGCACCGCCGCCGTCATCACCCCGGTCGGCTCGGTCAAGTCCGAGCGCGCCCACTGGACCCAGGGCAACGGCGAGCCCGGCGAGGTCACCATGAAGCTCCGCAAGGCCCTTCTGGACCTCCAGACCGGCCACACCGCCGACACCCACGGCTGGATGCACCCGCTGGGCTAGAGCCCGTACCGTCGAAAGGCCCGCCCCCGGATCCGGGAGCGGGCCTTTCGTACGTACGGGGAGCTGGTCAGACGGCGGCCGGCTCCTCGGCGGCGGCCGCGGCGGCCGCGGGGGCGGGGGCGCGCCGGGCGGTCAGCGCCGCGTAGACCAGACCGCCCGCCAGGCCGGAGAGGACGAAGGAGCAGTCCACCCCGCCGGTGAGGGCGAGCAGCGGGCCCTCGTAGAAGGGGGTCGTCACCGCGAGCAGCCCGACGCCCGCGCCGATGGCCCAGGAGGCGGTGGCGGCCGTGTTCCAGCCGGCCCGGTACCAGTAGACGCCGCCCATCGAGCGGCGGTTGAAGACCTGCAGCGCATCGGCGTCGTACGTGCCGCGGCAGCGGACGTACCCGATGAGGGTGATCACGGCCCAGGGGGTTCCGATCGCGGTCAGCAGCAGGACGAACGAGGTCATCACGGACTGCACGTCCCACTCGAAGGAGCCGATGAAGACGAACGCGGTGGCGACGCCCGCCGCGACCAGGGTGGCCTTGGCGCGGGTGGCCCTGGGCACGATGGCGTCCAGGTCGAGGCCCATGGAGTAGAGCATCAGCCCGGCGTTGCCCACCGAGCCGGCCGCGGCGGCCGCGAGCAGCGGGACCAGGTACCAGAAGGGGGTGGCGTCGACCAGCGGCCCGGCGTAGTCGGCCCCGGCCTTGGCGGCGAGCGCCGTGTAGGTGCCGAACAGCTGCGGGATCAGCAGGCCGACCAGCAGGCCCAGGCACGTGGCCCAGTAGACCTTGCGGGAGCTGTGCCGGGCGGGGGAGATGTACCGGGTGTAGTCGCCGAGCAGGGTGATGAAGGCGACGGGCCCGCTGAGCCCGGCGGCGACGGCGGCGAGGATCCAGGTCGGCCAGAAGGAGCCGAGCAGGAGCTCGGTGTCCGGCGGCGCGGCGACGGTGAAGTCGGGGGCGTAGGCGTAGAGGCCGACGGCCAGCAGGACCACCATGCCGAGGGACAGCACCTTGCTCATGCGCAGCAGGAGCCGGTAGCCGAAGACGGCGCCGACGACGGTGAAAGCGGCCAGTACGCCGTACATGACGGCCCGGGTGAGACCGGTGTCCGGCAGCCCGACGAGCCGCGACAGCGTGCCGACCATCACGTCGCCGCCGATCCACAGGGTCAGCGCGGTGTAGCCGAGTGCGAGCAGCAGGCCGACGACGGAGCCGACGAGCCGGCCGCGGACGCCGAACTGGGCGCCGCTGGAAGTGGACAGGTTCGTGGCGGTGCGCAGGGACACCAGCGCCAGCGGCGCGGTGAAGGCGATCCCGACGAGGGTGCCGGTCACGATGGCGGTGACCGAAGGCCACAGGCCCAGTCCGAAGGACGGGGGAAGCCAGCCGAAGACGATCACACCGAGACAGAGGTTGGAGCCGAGCAGGATCGATATCAGGTCGCGGGGACCGCTCGTCCGCTCCTCCTCCGGGATGGTGTCGACTCCGCGCTGTTCGATGGGCATGGGGGACTCCCTTGGCAGGGCGGCGGGACGGCGCAGCAACGTGTCTGAAATGTTTGAGCGACATTCAATGTGACCTAAGCCAAGCGCCCAGGTCAATGATTCCCTGCAAGGAAATGAAGAGTTAGAGTGATGCTCTAACCCATCGACTCAAAAGGTGGTGGATCGGCGTGCGGCTGACCCCTACGGAGCGCGACCGGCTGCTGCTGCGCAGCGCCGCGGAACTGGCCAGGGCCCGGCGGGCCCGGGGCCTGCGGCTCAACGTCCCCGAGGCCACCGCGCTCATCGCGGACACGGTCTGCGAGGCGGCCCGGGACGGCAAGCGGCTGGCGGAGGCCATCGAGGAGGCCCGCGGCGTGCTCGGCCCGGACGACGTCCTGCCGGGCGTGGCCGACGTGGTCACCGAGGTCCACGTGGAGGCCGTCTTCGACGACGGTTCCCGCCTCGCGGTGGTCTCGGCCCCGATCCGGGGAGCCGCCTCGCTCGGCGACGACGCCCCCGGAGCGGTCGTCCCGGGCCCCGGTGCCCCGCAGCCGGAGCCCGTCCTGCACCTGCGCGTGCGCAACACCGCCTCCGTGCCGGTGAGCGTCACCTCTCACTTCCACTTCTTCGAGGCGAACCCCCGCCTCGACTTCGACCGCGCCGCCGCCTACGGCATGCGGCTGTGCGTACCGGCGGGCTCCTCCGTTCGGTTCGGCCCCCACGGCGAGGGCGAGGTCGGCCTGGTCCCGATCGGCGGCGACCGCATCGCCGTCGGCTTCGCCGGACTGGTCGACGGCCCGCTGGACGCCCCGGGCGCCAAGGAGGAGGCCCTGGCCCGCGCGGCCGCCTGCGGCTACCTCGGCGCCACCGAAGACCACCCGGAAGGGAACCCGGCATGAGCCGCCAGACCCCGCACAGCGACCACTGCGCGCCGGGCAGCCGGCACATCGACCCGCACGAGTACGCCTCCGTCTTCGGCCCCCGCGCCGGGGACCGGGTGCGCCTCGGCGACTCCGGGCTCACCGTCCGCGTTGAGCACGACGCCCAGAAGCCGGGCGACGAGTTCCTGGCCGGCTTCGGCAAGACCGCCCGCGACGGCCTGCACCTGAAGGCCGCCGCCGTCCGCGAGACCTGCGACGTCGTGATCAGCAACGTCCTCGTGATCGACGCCGTCCTCGGCATCAAGAAGGTCTCCATCGGCATCCGCGAGGGCCGCATCCACGCCATCGGCCGGGCCGGCAACCCGGACACCCTCGACGGGGTGGACGTCGTCGTCGGCACCGGCACCAGCATCGTCTCCGGCGAGGGCCTGATCGCCACCGCCGGCGCCGTTGACACCCACGTCCACCTGCTCTCCCCGCGGATCATGGAAGCCTCGCTCGCCGCCGGTGTCACCACCGTCATCGGCCAGGAGTTCGGGCCCGTCTGGGGCGTCGGCGTCAACTCGCCGTGGGCCCTCAAGCACGCCTTCAACGCCTTCGACGCCTGGCCCGTGAACATCGGCTTCCTGGCCCGCGGCTCCTCCTCCGACGCAGCCCCGCTGGTCGAGGCCCTGGCCGAGGGCGGCGCCTCCGGCTTCAAGGTCCACGAGGACATGGGCGCCCACACCCGCGCCCTCGACACCGCCCTGCGCGTGGCCGAGGAGCACGACGTCCAGGTCGCCCTGCACAGCGACGGCCTGAACGAATGCCTCTCCGTCGAGGACACCCTGCGCGTCCTGGACGGCCGCACCATCCACGCCTTCCACATCGAGGGCTGCGGCGGCGGGCACGTCCCCAACGTGCTCAAGATGGCGGGCGTGCCGAACGTGATCGGCTCCTCCACCAACCCCACCCTGCCCTTCGGCCGGGACGCCGTCGCCGAGCACTACGGCATGATCGTCTCCGTCCACGACCTCAAGCCGGACCTGCCGGGCGACGCTGCCATGGCCCGCGACCGGATCCGTGCCGGGACGATGGGCGCCGAGGACGTCCTGCACGACCTGGGCGCGATCGGCATCACCTCCTCCGACGCCCAGGGCATGGGCCGGGCCGGCGAGACCATCCGGCGCACCTTCGCCATGGCCGCCAAGATGAAGGGCGAGCTGGGCCCGCTGGCCGGCGACGGCGAGGGCGACGACAACGCCCGCGTCCTGCGTTACATGGCCAAGCTGACCATCAACCCCGCCATCGCCCACGGCCTGGCCCACGAGATCGGCTCCATCGAAGTCGGCAAGCTCGCCGACATCGTGCTGTGGCGCCCCCAGTTCTTCGGCGCCAAGCCGCAGCTGGTGCTCAAGTCCGGCTTCCCGGCGTACGGGGTCACCGGCGACCCCAACGCCGCCACCGACACCTGTGAACCGCTGGTCCTCGGCCCGCAGTTCGGCTCGTACGGGGCCACCGCGGCCGACATCTCCGTCGCCTTCGTCTCCGCGGCCGCCGCCGGGCTCGGCAGCGACCGGATGCCCACGCGCCGTCGCCGGGTCGCCGTCCGCGGCACCCGGGGCATCGGCCCCGCGGACCTCCTCCTCAACTCCCGGGTGGGCGCGGTCGATGTGGACGCGCGCAGCGGACTCGTCACCCTCGACGGTGACCCGCTGCGCTCCGAAGCGGCCGATTCGGTCTCCCTCAACCGCCTGTACTTCCTGTGACCAGCCCAGCCCGTAAGGACCCTCCCATGAGCAAGCCTGTCGCCGACGGATTCCGGATGCCCGCCGAGTGGACGCCCCACGAGCGGACCTGGATGGCCTGGCCCAGCCCCAACCCGACCTTCACCAACGAGCAGGAGCTCGCCGAGGCCCGCGAGGCCTGGGGAGCCGTGGCCCGCGCGGTGCGCAGCCACGAGCCCGTGACCCTCGTCGTCTCGCCCGGCGACGCCGAGAGCGCCCGCGCGATCGCCGGAAGGGGCGACGGCCATGAACTGGTGCTCGTCGAGCGGGAGCTCGACGACGCCTGGATGCGCGACATCGGCCCGACCTTCGTCACCAACGACGCCGGCGAGCTGGCCGCCGTTGACTGGACCTTCAACGGCTGGGGCGCCCAGGAATGGGCCCGCTGGGAGCACGACTCGAAGATCGCCCGCCACGTCTCCGACCTGGTCGGCACCCGTACGTACAGCACCGCGCTCGTCAACGAGGGCGGCGCCATCCACGTGGACGGCGAGGGCACCGTGCTCCTCACCGACACCGTGCAGCTGGGCCAGGGCCGCAACCCCGGCTGGACCCGCGAGCAGGTCGAGCAGGAGATCCACGCCCACCTCGGCACCACCAAGGCGATCTGGCTGCCGTACGGCCTGGCCGGCGACTACGGCACCTACGGCACGCAGGGCCACGTGGACATCGTGGCGGCCTTCGCCCGCCCCGGCGTGGTGATGGTCCACACCCAGCCCGACCCCGCCCACCCCGACCACGAGCGTTGCAAGACCATCGCCGCCATCCTGCGCGCGTCCACCGACGCGCGGGGCCGGCAGCTGGAGGTCGTGGAGATCCCCGCGCCGACCGTGCTGGAGGACGACGGCGAGTGGGTCGACTACTCGTACATCAACCACTACCTCTGCAACGGCGGCGTGGTGCTGTGCTCCTTCGACGACCCGCGTGACGAGGAGGCCGCCGAGATCTTCCGCGGGCTGTTCCCCGAGCGCACCGTGACCCTCGTTGACGCACGTACGATTTTCGCCGGGGGTGGCGGTATCCACTGCATCACCCAGCAGCAGCCGAAGGTGTGACCTGCGGCACGACGTTCTGAGGAGTGGCCCATGGCGGCGGGTGGAGTACGCGCGGCGCGGAAGAACGCGCCGCCGCGCGAGGACGTACTCGTCGCCGCCATGGCCACGATCGCCGAGCGCGGCCTGGAGGGGCTCACCATGGCCGGCCTGGGCCGCCAGGTCGGCATGAGCAGCGGCCACCTCCTCTACTACTTCCGCAGCAAGGACGAGCTCCTGCTGCAGACGCTGGAGTGGAGCGAGGCCGCCCTCGGCACCGAGCGCCGGGCCCTGCTGTCGCGCCGCGGTCCGGTACGCGAGCGGCTCCAGGCGTACGTCGACCTGTACGTGCCCGAAGGCGCCCGCGATCCGCACTGGACCCTGTGGCTGGAGGTCTGGAACCGCTCGCAGAACGCCGGCCCGCGCGAACGCGACCGGCAGGCCGCCATCGAGGGCGCCTGGCACCGCGACCTGGTGGCCCTGCTCGCCGAGGGCATCTCGCGCGGGGAGTTCCGGCCCGTGGACCCCGACCGGTTCGGGGCGCGGCTGCGCGCCCTGCTCGACGGGTTCAGCATCCAGGTCGCCGTGGGCCTGCCCGGCATGGGTCGGGACGACATCCTGGCCCACGTCTCGGAGTTCCTCGACGAGGCTCTCGTATCGTGAGACGGGTCGCGTGCGCGGTGAGACGGTGTGACACACTGCGGACGTGCTTGCTCAGCTCGTGATTATCGGCAGCAGCGCGCCGGTCCGCAGCGACCGCTGACCCGTGGAAGAACTTCGCGGCGGCGGCCACCGTGTCCCAGACCCGCGCGCAGACCTCTCGCACCCGCGAGGGGTTTTTTCGTTTCCCGGCTCCATTCCTGCCGGGACCGGACAGCGCGCGATGATGGGGGCAGTGGAACCCGGGTATCCGGAACCACTCATCCGACAGGAGTCAGATCAACATGACGACGACCGAGGCGACAGTGCCGGCACAGGTCCCGACCGACGACACCGACAGCTTCCACGTCTTCGACACCACCCTGCGAGACGGCGCCCAGCGTGAGGGCATCAACCTCACCGTCGCCGACAAGCTGACGATCGCCCGGCACCTGGACGACTTCGGAGTGGGCTTCATCGAGGGCGGCTGGCCCGGCGCCAACCCCCGCGACACGGAGTTCTTCGCCCGCGCCCGCGCCGAGATCGACTTCAAGCACGCCCAGTTGGTCGCCTTCGGCGCGACCCGCCGAGCCGGCGGCTCGGCCGCCGAGGACCCGCAGGTCCGGGCCCTGTTGGAGTCGGGTGCGCCCGTGATCACCCTGGTCGCCAAGTCCCACGACCGGCACGTCGAGCTCGCACTGCGCACCACGCTGGACGAGAACCTGGAGATGGTCCGCGACACGGTCTCGCACCTGGTCGCCCAGGGCCGCCGCGTCTTCGTCGACTGCGAGCACTTCTTCGACGGCTACCGCGCCAACGCCGAGTACGCGAAGGCGGTCGTCCGCACCGCCCACGAGGCCGGCGCCGACGTGGTGATCCTCTGCGACACCAACGGCGGCATGCTGCCCGCGCAGGTCTCGGCGGTGGTCGCGACCGTGCTCGCCGACACGGGAGCCCGGCTCGGCATCCACGCCCAGGACGACACCGGCTGCGCGGTGGCCAACACCCTGGCCGCCGTCGACGCGGGCGCCACGCACGTCCAGTGCACCGCCAACGGCTACGGTGAACGCGTCGGCAACGCCAACCTCTTCCCCGTCGTCGCCGCGCTGGAGATCAAGTACGGGCGAAAGGTGCTGCCCGAGGGCGCCCTCGCCGAGATGACCCGCATCTCGCACGCCATCGCCGAGGTCGTCAACCTGACCCCCTCCACCCACCAGCCGTACGTGGGCGTCTCCGCCTTCGCCCACAAGGCGGGCCTGCACGCCTCGGCGATCAAGGTCGACCCGGACCTCTACCAGCACATCGACCCCGAGCGGGTCGGCAACACCATGCGGATGCTCGTCTCCGACATGGCCGGACGCGCCTCCATCGAGCTCAAGGGCAAGGAGCTCGGCGTCGACCTCGGTGGCGACCGCGCCCTGATCTCGCGGGTGGTCGAGCGGGTCAAGGAGCGCGAGCTCCAGGGCTACACCTACGAGGCCGCCGACGCCTCCTTCGAGCTGCTGCTGCGCGCCGAGGTGGAGGGCCGCGCGCGCAAGTACTTCCGCACGGAGTCCTGGCGGGCCATCGTCGAGGACCGCCCGGACGGCACCCACGCCAACGAGGCCACGGTCAAGCTGTGGGCCAAGGGCGAGCGGATCGTCGCGACGGCGGAGGGCAACGGCCCGGTCAACGCCCTGGACCGGGCGCTGCGGGTCGCCCTGGAGCGCTTCTACCCCCAGCTCGCCAAGTTCGAGCTGGTCGACTACAAGGTGCGCATCCTGGAGGGCAAGCACGGCACCGAGTCCACTACCCGCGTGCTGATCTCGACGACGGACGGCACCCACGAGTGGGCGACGGTGGGCGTCGCCCCGAACGTGATCGCGGCCTCCTGGCAGGCCCTGGAGGACGCCTTCACCTACGGTCTGCTGCGCGCGGGCGTGGAACCGGCCGAGTAGTCCCCCGCCCCGGCGGGAGCCCGGCGGAGCCCGGGCCGTTGTTGCGGAGCGACGGCCTTATGTCCGGCTCACACGGGAAAGTCGTGGTTCCGGTAGCGTCGGAAGCATGAGGACCAGGCTGATGTCCGTACTCTCCGCCCTGCTGCCGGCCCTGTGCGCGACGGCTCTCGTCTTCGCGCCGCAGGCCTCGGCCGCCACCGGGCCCGCCACCGTGGCCGAGGCCCTCAAGAAGGGGCCGGTCTACGTCGATCCGCGGGCCGCGGCGCAGCTGTCGCCGGGGCAGGCGGACGCGCTCGCCAAGAAGATCAAGGACGCGGACAAGCCGGTCTTCGTGGCCGTGCTGCCCGCCACCTCCGAGTTCCCCGCCGCGAGCGTGCTGCGCACGATCCGCGCCGAGACCGGGATCACCGGCCTCTATGCGATCCGGCTCGGCGACGGCTTCAACGCCGGCGCCGACCGCGCGGTCATGCCCTCCAACGCCGTCCGCAACCTGACCGACGCCGTGAAGGCCGGCGGCCCGGTGGACGCGAACACCCAGCTGAACAACTTCGTCGACCAGGCCCTGGCCCAGGTCGGGGGCGGAGCCCCGGCTTCCTGGGGCGGCAGCGCCGACAGCGGCGGCGCCCCGGTCGGCGGGCTGATCACCCTCGGGGCCGTGGCCCTGGTGGGCGGCGGCGGTGCGTACGCCGTGGTGCGCCGCAACCGCAGGAGGAGGGAAGAGGAGGAGCGCGAGGCCGTCGAGAAGCTGCGCGTGGTCGTCGACGAGGACAT
Organism: Streptomyces sp. NPDC044571; assembly: GCF_040647115.1. Classification (NCBI taxonomy): domain Bacteria; kingdom Bacillati; phylum Actinomycetota; class Actinomycetes; order Kitasatosporales; family Streptomycetaceae; genus Streptomyces; species Streptomyces sp. NPDC044571. The sequence continues at coordinate 3,973 of NZ_JBEZBN010000022.1, read as the reverse complement.
CACGGCCTTCGGCGAGGAGCTCGACCGGCTGGACTTCCATCCCGGTGAGCCGGGCGCCGACGACGCCATGCGCGCCGACTACGCGCAGGGTCTCGACGCCTACGAGCGGGCCAAGTCCGTCATGGCCTCCGTCCAGCGCCCCCAGGAGGTCAGGGCAGTGACCCAGGCCCTGGAGGACGGCCGGTTCGCCCTCGCCCGCCTGGACGCCCGCCGGCAGGGCCGGCCGCTGCCCGAGCGCCGCTCGCCCTGCTTCTTCGACCCGCGCCACGGGCCGAGCACCGAGGACGTGGAGTGGTCGCCGGCCGGTGGGACGGTGCGTACCGTCCCCGTGTGCGCGGCGGACGCGGTCCGGCTGCGCGAGGGGCAGAACCCGATGGTGCGTACGGTCGACACCGAGTACGGGCCGCGCCCGTACTACGACGCCGGCCCGGCCTACGGACCGTGGGCCGGCGGCTATTTCGGCGGCGGCATTCTGCCCGGCCTGCTGGTGGGCACACTGCTCGGCTCGATGATGACGTCCGGCCCCGCCTACGCCTCCGACCTGGGCGCGGGCTACGAGGGCGGGGACTTCTCCGGCGCCGACTTCAACCCCTCCGACTTCGGGGGAGGCGACTTCGGCGGCGGCGGGGGATTCGACGGGGGAGGCGGCTTCGACGGCGGGGGCGGCTTCTGAGCGCCGCCCCCCGGCCGAACTGCCGTCCGGTCAGGCCGGGCCCGGCAGGGCCCGGCAGGCGGCCGTGGCGCCTCAGGCCTGCTTGACCGCCGAGATGTCGAAGGTCAGCTTCACCTTGTCGCTGACCATGACGCCGCCCGCCTCCAGCGCGGCGTTCCAGGTCAGGCCCCAGTCGGAGCGCAGGATCTCGGCGGAGCCCTCGAAGCCGACGCGCTCGCTGCCGTAGACGTCGGTGGCCGAGCCGTTGAACTCCAGGTCGATGGAGAGCGGGCGGGTGACGTCCTTGATGGTCAGCTCACCGGTGATCCGGTACGTGTCGCCCCCGATCCGGGCCGCCTCGGTCGAGCGGAAGGTCATCAGGGGGAAGGCCTCGGCGTCGAAGAAGTCACCGCTGCGCAGGTGGGCGTCGCGGTCGGCGATGCCCGTGTCGACGGAGGCGATCTGCACGTCGATGGAGGCGGTGGAGCGGGAGGGGTCCGCGCCGTCCAGCCGGAGGGCTCCCTCGTAGGCGCCGAAGCTGCCGCGGACGTTGGTGACCATCGCGTGGCGGACGGTGAAGCCGATGCTGCTGTGGGCGGCGTCGATGGTGTAGTCGCCGGTGAGGGCGGCGAGCGCCGGGTCCACCTCCAGCGTGGCGACGGCGGTCGTGGTGTTCTCCTGGCTGCGGCGGGTGAAGAGACCCATGGCTTCCTCCTCGGGAGCGTGATGGCTGTCCTGGAACAGTTCGTTGAATGTTCAACGAGAATGACTCTAGACCCATTCCGTTGAAGTTTCAACAACTGGACGAGGTGTCAGGTCGTTTTATGGAACCTCCACAAAGGGTCGGGGTCCCGCCTGGTGGTGTTCGCGCATCACCCTGCGGTTCTGTCCGGGCCAAACAGCGGAACACACCCGAGACTGTGCGGAACCAACGGAGGTTTTTGCCCCCGGGCTTCGTAAGGTCGGTACATGACCGTTGTGGACCAGATTCCGAGCGAGCCGGCGGACGCCCGCGGGCGCGTGGCCGAACTGCACTCCCTGCGCGAGCAGGCGCGGCGCGGCCCCAGTGACCGGGCGACCGAGGCCCAGCACGCCAAGGGCAAGCTGACCGCACGCGAGCGCATCGCGCTGCTGCTCGACGAGGGTTCCTTCAAGGAGGTCGAGCAGCTGCGCCGCCACCGGGCGAGCGGCTTCGGCCTGGAGGGCAAGAAGCCCTACACCGACGGTGTTATCACCGGCTGGGGCACGGTCGAGGGCCGCACGGTCTTCGTCTACGCGCACGACTTCCGGATCTTCGGCGGCGCGCTGGGCGAGGCCCACGCCACCAAGATCCACAAGATCATGGACATGGCCATCGCCGCCGGCGCCCCCCTGGTCTCCCTGAACGACGGCGCGGGCGCCCGTATCCAGGAGGGCGTCTCCGCGCTCGCCGGGTACGGCGGCATCTTCCAGCGCAACACCAAGGCCTCGGGTGTCATCCCGCAGATCTCGGTGATGCTGGGCCCGTGCGCCGGTGGTGCCGCGTACTCCCCGGCACTGACGGACTTCGTCTTCATGGTCCGCGAGACCTCGCAGATGTTCATCACCGGCCCCGACGTCGTCCGCGCCGTCACCGGTGAGGAGATCTCCCAGAACGGCCTCGGCGGCGCCGACGTGCACGCCGAGACCTCGGGCGTCGCGCACTTCGCGTACGACGACGAGGAGACCTGCATCTCCGAGGTCCGCTACCTCATCACGATGCTGCCGTCCAACAACCGGGAGAACCCGCCGGTCCACCAGACCTCCGACCCCGCCGACCGGCGCTCGGACGTCCTGCTGGACCTGGTGCCGGCCGACGGCAACCGCCCGTACGACATGCACAAGGTCATCGAGGAGCTCGTCGACGACGGCGACGTCCTGGAGATCCACGAGCGCTGGGCCCGCAACATCATTTGCGCGCTCGCCCGCCTCGACGGCCAGGTCGTCGGCATCGTCGCCAACCAGCCGCAGACGCTGGCCGGCGTCCTCGACATCGAGGCCTCCGAGAAGGCCGCGCGCTTCGTCCAGATGTGCGACGCCTTCAACATCCCGATCATCACGCTGCTGGACGTCCCCGGCTTCCTGCCCGGTGTCGACCAGGAGCACGGCGGCATCATCCGCCACGGTGCGAAGCTGCTGTACGCGTACTGCAACGCCACCGTCCCGCGCATCTCGCTGATCCTGCGCAAGGCGTACGGCGGCGCGTACATCGTCATGGACTCCCAGTCCATCGGTGCCGACCTCACCTACGCCTGGCCGACCAACGAGATCGCGGTCATGGGCGCCGAGGGCGCGGCCAACGTCATCTTCCGCAAGCAGATCGCCGAGGCCGAGGACCCGGAGGCGATGCGGGCGCGCATGGTCAAGGAGTACAAGGCCGAGCTGATGCACCCGTACTACGCGGCCGAGCGAGGCCTCGTCGACGACGTCATCGACCCCGCCGAGACCCGCGAGACGCTGATCAGCGCCCTCGCGATGCTCCGGAGCAAGCACGCCGACCTGCCGTCGCGCAAGCACGGCAACCCGCCGCAGTAAGAAGCGAAGGAGAGCTGCCACCCATGTCGAAGACCGACACCCTGCTGCGCGTGGAAAAGGGCAACGCCAAGCCCGAGGAGCTGGCCGCGATCACCGCGATCCTGCTGGCCCGCGCCGCCTCCACCCCCGAGGACCGCCCGGTGCACCGCATCGGCTCCCAGGCCCGCTGGCGCCGCCTGGAGCGCACCCCGGGCTTCCGCGCCCCGCACAGCTGGCAGGGCTGACCGCAGCCCCGTCGTTCAGGCCCCGCACCCCTACCGGGTGCGGGGCCTGACGCATGCCCGGGGGCATGGGAACGGGCCCGCGCGCGGGCGCCCGTACGAGGAGGCAGGCCACGGCGCGGGCCCGTCGGGAACGGCGAAGGCCCCCGGGCCCGCAGGGACGGACTCGGGGGCCTTGCTGCACACGGGCCGCGGCACGGCCGGGCGGCTACCGCAGGCGGGCCATGAGGGCGTGCTCCACGAGCGTGATGAGCGCGCTCTTGGCGTCCGCGCGGTGGCGGGCGTCGGTGGTGATGATCGGAGCGTCCGGGCCGATCTGCAGCGCCTCGCGGACTTCCTCCGGCGTGTACGGCTGGTGCCCGTCGAAGCCGTTGAGGGCGATGACGAACGGCAGGCCGCTGTTCTCGAAGTAGTCGACCGCGGGGAAACAGTCCGCCAGACGCCGCGTGTCCACGAGGACGACGGCGCCGATGGCGCCGCGGACGAGGTCGTCCCACATGAACCAGAAGCGGTCCTGTCCGGGGGTACCGAAGAGGTACAGGATCAG